>JAKQNL010000445.1 GCA_029565815.1 Spirochaetota bacterium
GGAAATTCGTAGTGCGTCGGCAAGCCTGTCTTCCGCCAAGGCACAGCGCTGGCCAAGCCTAAGCACGCAATCGTCGGCCACGTTTATCGGAAACCCGCCAGATGCCATTTCGCTACCAGCCGGCGCGTTGGGTGCTATTCCGGATGGTAGCCCGACTGGCATGCTCCTTCCACCCCAGGAAGTAGTCCTCTTTGAAAGCGTTGGGCACACGCAGTACTCGTTTGCGCTTAAAGGAGCCATGCCCCTATTCACCTGGGGAAAGCTAAGCCTGGGCATCACGCTTGCGGATACTGCCCTGGACCTTGCAAAGCTCCAGTACCGGAAAGCCGTGCAGGAAACCACGCTGCGCATACGCGGCCTGTATGTGTCGGCCTGTTACCTAAGCCAAGCCTTGGAAGCCCTAAACACCCAGCAACGCATAGGCGAGCGGCTCATGGACCTGTCCGAGCAGAGTTCGCGTGCAGGCTTTCTTACCGCATCGGATCTCCTTGGTACGCAGATAGCGTTAAAGGAGGCTCGCCTTGCACGCGCGATGCTGAACGAAAAATTAGAACGCATACTGTCCGACATTGCCCGCTACACGGGAATACCGGAACTGAGCCAGGATCAGTTAGCACTCAGCCCGCAGAGCCTGGTGCTTGTCCCCTGGAACCGCGACGATGCCCTGGCCCGGAGCGCAATCGGCAACCTCGATGTGGCAATGGCCGAGCTGGCCAGGTTCCTGCGTTCAGGTCAAAGCAGCCTTGCCAAAAAGCAAAGCTACGGCTTACCGGATTTCGGTTTACAGCTGGAGCTATCCTATGCGGGTAAGCTTTTCCCGTTTATAGAAGAAGGCTGGAAAGACAAAGACGACTGGCAGTTTACCCTAAGCCTTGGCGCCGGGGGCAGCATGTGGCCAAATAAAGCTTTGTATGCCGATGTAGCCAAAGCCGAAGCAGAAGAGGCAAAAGCAGCCGCGTTGGCTAACGAAGCTAGGCGCGCCGTAAGCGCATTCATACGCGAAAGCTATCTAAGCCTGGACCTGCATAAAGCACGCATAGAATACGCTGCCCTCAAACAAAGCTCCTGGGCATCCGAGCTTGCCCAGAGCCGGGCCCTCTTGGATGCGGGTTCCGGTTCCGAAAGCGACTACCTCAAGGCCATGATGCAAGCCCTGGGCGGTTTGGCCGAAGCCTACGGAAGCCTGGCAGAATACCACAGCGTACTGTTAGGCCTAGAAGGCGCCTTGGGAGACGCTGCCTGGGTACAAAGCCAGTAACACGGTGACTGTCACTTAAACATGCGGGCAACCGATACGGCTTTATCCCAGCGCTCAAGCAGGCGGACACGGGTTTCTTCGGCCATCTCTGCATTGAACTCCCGCTTGCGCCTCCAGTTACGTTCCAGCTCGGGAAGCCCGGACCAGTAGCCTACGGTAAGGCCAGCCAAGTACGCGGCGCCCAATGCGCTTACTTCCGCGGTTTCGGGGAGTATGACTGGCCTATCCATGACATCTGCCTGAAACTGCATTAGGAAGCTGTTCGCGCTTGCGCCGCCGTCTGCTTTAAGGAAGGGCAAAGCGCTGCCGTAATCCCGCTCCATTGCCTGCAACAAATCACGCGACTGATAGGCTATGGCTTCCAAAGCAGCCCGAACCAGGTGAGCCCTGGAAGTGCCGCGGGTTATGCCCAACACAGCACCGCGTGCGTCCGCATCCCAGTATGGAGCCCCCATGCCAACAAAAGCGGGCACCAGCACCACCCCGCCGGAATCCGGCACAGAACGGGCAAGGCGCTCACTTTCGGCCGAATCGGCCAAAACCGCAAGCTCGTCCCGCAGCCACTGAACCACCGCTCCGGCAATGAACACCGACCCTTCCAGGGCATAGCTGTAACCCTTGCCAAGATCCCAGGCCACTGTGGTAAGCAGGCTGTGCCCGGACATAACAGCTTCCGTACCCGTATTCATAAGAGCAAAGCATCCGGTCCCGTAGGTGTTTTTTGCCGCACCCGGCTGGAAACACGCATGGCCAAACAATGCAGCCTGCTGATCTCCAGCACAGCCGCACACGGGAATGGCAGCCCCAAAAAGCTCCGGTTTACACAAACCATACTCGTATGAGCTAGGCAGCACCTCCGGCAAAATGGCTTTCGGAATATTCAAGGTCCGCAGAATGTCGTCATCCCACTGCCCGGTATAGATATTGAACAAGAGCGTTCTGCTTGCATTGGTCGCGTCGGTAGCATGGCGGCCGGTTAAATTGTAGATAAGCCAGGAATCTACCGTGCCAAACAGAATCTCGCCGCGCTCTGCCCGAACGCGCAAACCGGGAATCTCCGAAAACAGCCACATGAGTTTTGATGCGGAAAAATACGGATCCAGCACCAAACCTGTACGCTTGTGAAAATCTTCCTCATAGCCCATAGCCTTCAGTTCATGGCATATCGAGCTAGAACGCCTGCACTGCCACACAATAGCATTGTGCACCGGCTTTCCGGTAGCTTTTTCCCACAGGAGCGTGGTTTCGCGCTGGTTGCTGATACCTATAGCAGCTATCTGCTGCGGACGAACCTGCGCAGCTTCTATCGCACCGCGGGCCGCTTCTAGCTGGCTGATCCACAAATCCTGTGGATCATGTTCTACCCAACCTGGCTGTGGATAGATTTGCCTAAACGGGATTTGCTTTTGGCCTATGCTAACGCCAGAAGCGTTAAACACAATAGCTCGAGAGCTTGTGGTTCCCTGATCCAGGGCCAAGATATATCGTTCCTGGGTCATGTGTACCTCCACAGCGTTTCAAGACCTATGGAATGATTCTACAGGCATATGCGGGCAAACGCAAAGGACTTGCCCAAAATCTGCAAAATAACGATACTAGATAACAGAACTGTGCTCGCATAGCGAATGCAGTCCTGCCGCCGATTTGATCCATATTGCGGGCGGTTTGCCACACAGGCAAGAAATTCTGCTAAAACGGGAGGTCCCCGCTCACCACTCACATCTGTTAGACCATCCCAAAGCTTCGTAACACAGGAAAGGATTACCCATGAACAATAAGCGCTATCTATTTACCTCGGAATCGGTCGGCGAAGGCCACCCCGATAAGCTCTGCGACCAAATATCCGACGCGGTTTTGGATGCATGCCTTACGGACGACAAAAACAGCCACGTCGCATGCGAAACATTCGCAACCACCGGCATGGTGCTCATAGGCGGAGAAATTACCACCGACACCTATGTGGATATTCAGACCCTTGCCCGCGACGTGGTTAAGGAAATAGGCTACACCAACCCGGACTATGGCATCGACTATGAATCCATGGCTATTTTGAACACCATACACGCCCAATCGCAGGACATAAACCAAGGTGTCGTCGGTAAAGGCCTTAAGCAGTATAAAGGAAAGCAAGGCGCGGGCGACCAAGGCATGATGTTCGGATTCGCATGCTCCGAAACCCCCGAGCTTATGCCGGCGCCCATCATGTTTGCTCATAAGCTACTCATACAGGCTGCCGAACTGCGTAAAACAAAAAAGATACCCTGGCTGCGTCCGGACGCAAAAAGCCAGGTTACCCTGGAGTACGAAGGTCATAAACCGGTACGCATCAATACGGTCGTTCTATCCCACCAGCATGATCCCGATGTAACGCATGACATAATAGAAGAAACTGTCATAGAAGAGATCATCAAACCGGTTCTGACGCAATCAGGGCTTTTGGACGCTCAAACTACCTACTTCATCAATCCTACCGGGCGTTTTGTAACCGGCGGTCCCATGGGCGACTCGGGCCTTACCGGCCGAAAGATTATTGTGGATACCTACGGCGGAATGAGCCGGCACGGTGGCGGCGCATTCTCCGGCAAGGATCCAAGCAAGGTGGACCGATCCGCAGCCTATATGGCCCGCTATGTAGCCAAGCATGTTGTTGCTGCAAAACTTGCCGAACGCTGCGAGGTGCAGCTTGCATACGCTATCGGCGTGCCGTTTCCCGTATCCGTCATGGTACAGACCTTCGGTACCGGTGCGCTCCCGGAATCCGTTATCGCGGAAGCAATACAAAAAACCTTTGACCTGTCCCCGGCGGGCATCATCAAAACACTCAAGCTAAAAGCGCCTATATACCGAAAAACCGCAAGCTACGGTCATTTTGGCCGTAACGAGTTTAGTTGGGAAAAAACCGACAAGATAAAAGCACTCATAAAGGCAGTAAACTAGATGGAGTCTATACGCTACCTATACCGAATCGGCTATGGCCCTTCATCGAGCCACACCATGGGGCCGCGCAGTGCTGCTGAACGCTTCACAGCCGCTAACCCGCAGGCTGTATCGTTTAGGGTTACCCTGTTTGGAAGCCTTGCAGCTACCGGCAGGGGCCACTTAACAGACAAAGCCATTAGAGAAGCCCTGGCGCCAAAAGCTACCGAGATAGTCTGGAAGCCCGAGGTGGTTAAGCCGCTCCATACCAACGCAATGACTATGGAAGCTATCGGTGCAAACGGCTCGGTATGTGCAAGCCAGGATGCATATTCTGTAGGCGGCGGCTCCGTGGTCTATGACCCTGTGCTAAAAAGTTCCAACAGCCAGAGCGACAAGCATGCAGATATCTACGAACTTTCCACCATGAAAGCAATACTGACGCACTTGGATCAAACAGGCCAAACCATCTGGGAATATGTGGAGGAATGCGAAGGCCAGGATATATGGACTTTTTTGTCCGAGGTATGGGAAACCATGAGCGACTCCGTAGAGCGCGGCATAGTAGCAGAAGGCGTGTTACCCGGCGGCTTAGGCCTCCAGCGCAAGGCATCCGGCTATCATGTACGGGCGAATAGCTTTCGGGGCTCGCTTAAACGCCGGTCCATGCTATTTGCCTATGCATTGGCAGTAGCCGAAGAGAACGCTGGCGGTGGAAAAATAGTCACCGCTCCAACCTGCGGATCCTGCGGCGTCATACCTGGCGTGTTGTATGGACTCAACAAGAACCATGGCTTTCCGGACACAAAAATCCTCCGGGCTCTAGCCACTGCAGGCCTTATTGGCACCCTTGTAAAAACCAACGCATCCATATCCGGAGCTGCGGTAGGCTGCCAGGGCGAGATAGGCACAGCATGCTCTATGGCATCCGGCGCCGCAGCCCAGCTGTTTGGAGGAACCCCAGCCCAAATCGAGTACGCTGCAGAGATGGGCCTGGAACATCACCTGGGACTTACCTGCGACCCTATCTGTGGCTTGGTTCAGATTCCATGCATCGAGCGTAACGCATTTGCTACATCCAGAGCCTTGGACGCGAACACCTACGCCCTTTTGTCCGACGGCCGCCACCGCATCAGCTTTGATACTATCGTAGAAACCATGAACCGAACCGGAAACGACCTCCCCCGTATCTATAAAGAGACATCCGAAGGCGGCCTGGCTACAGCCAAACGCTAGCTCTATGCAATAAGGTGACAGGCACGGGCTCATCGCTCGTGCCTTTTTTGTTTCACGTGAAACAAAGTTTAGTGTTACGAAGCTTTGGGATAGGCCCTTCTCAAAATGAATTCCTCGTCCATTATCCCAAAGCTTCGTAACACTAGCCCCTCATAGCGCCTTGGTGCGCTATTTCTATTCAGCCACCTCTTCCCCGTATCTCCTGGGCAATATTTTTGAATTTCTCTGTGTCTCTGAGCCTCCGTAGTTTGTTTTCCTGTTTTCACATTGTTTCACGTGAAACAAAAAGGCCGCCGGTGTTAGCCGGCGGCCTGTAGTACACGGACTACGCTTACTCGTCTTCTGGTTCATCCGCGGGTGTAGCATCCGCATCGGCTTCCTGGGGATTATCCTGCTGAGCTTCTGCGCTTGGTTGCAGTGCTACGGGCTTCTGGTCATTGGCTTCTTGGGCCGCAGCCAGGGTTTCTTCATCGTCGTTGGCTATGCTGTCCATGCCGATAACAAAGTCCGGCGCATCAATATTGACTATGCGGACACCCTTTGCCGTTTTTCCGCACAGGCGTACATCTTGGGCTTTAATCTTCAGCGTTTTGCCCAGGCTGGTCATAACGACGACATCATCGCTATCGCATACATTGATTGCACACACCAGTTCGCCGTTTTCCGGATCATAGATGCGCTGACCACCCGTTCCCCGCCCGTGGCCGGAGAAGTTGTCAAAGTCGGTGCGTTTACCGTAGCCCTGATCGCTGATAAGGAGCATTTGCTCCGCACTGTCGACCCGGAGCATGGCGCACAGTTCGTCGGTGTTGGTTTTTAGGCTTATTCCGCGTACGCCCCGACTGCCTCTGCCCATAACGCGAACCGTGCTTTCATGGATACGCAGGGCCTGACCCTGTTTGGTTATAAGCACGACTTCATCCGACCCGGTAGTCTTACATGCCGATACCAGCCTGTCACCTTCGTCCAGGTGTATGGCTATGATGCCGCGAGCCTTTGCGTTGGAGAAATCCTTGGTTGCGACTTTTTTCACAACGCCTTTGATAGTGCCCAGGAACAGGTATACGTCCTCGGTAAAATCCTTCAGGTCGACTATCGTGGTTATCTCTTCATCGGGACCTATGGCTAGCAGGCTTTTGATATGCGCGCCTCGAGCCTGGCGGCTAGCTTCCGGAATTTCGTGCACTTTCTGCCAATACGCCTTGCCTGCTGTCGTTATGAACAAAAGGTAATCATGGGTATTGGCCACGAACAGCTGCTCGATAAAGTCGTCTTCCAACAGCGATGCCGAGTTGGATCCCTTGCCGCCCCGGCTTTGGCTCTTGTACGAGCTTACCGGTACGCGCTTTAAGAATCCTTTATTGGAGATGAGGATGACCATTTCTTCTTTTTTGATCAGGTCCTCTATGTTGATAGACTCCACCTCGTCGTGGACTATCTCGGTGCGCCGCTTGTCGCCGTACTTGGCTGCAATAGCTGCGGTTTCATCTTTGATGAGCAGCAGTATCTTTGCAGGGTGCGCCAACAGGTCTTTGTAGTAATCGATTCGTGCTTGTATCTCGGCCAGCTCCGCCCGTAGCTTGTCTATTTCCAGGCTGGTCAGGCGGCCTAGCCTCATGTCGACTATAGCCTGTGACTGTATCTCCGAAAGCTGGAACCGGGCCATAAGGGCGGTTTTTGCGGCGTCTACGTTTGCCGACGCTTTGATAATGCGTATAACTTCATCGATATTCTCGATGGCTATGACCAGGCCTTCCAGGATATGGGCGCGTTCCTGTGCCTTTCTTAGGTCGTAGCGGGTTCTGCGGGTTACCACGTCCACCCGGTGTTCCACAAATGCGACAATCAGGTCTTTTAAGGACATAACCTTTGGACGGCCGCCAACCAGCGCCAGGTTGATAACGCCGAAGGTAGACTGCAGGGTTGTATGTGCAAACAGGCGGTTTAGGATAACCTTGGTAATGGCTCCGCGCTTTAGTTCGATAACGATGCGCATGCCTTCGCGGTCGGACTCGTCGCGCACGTCGGCTACGCCGTCCACCACCTTATCGCGTACCAGCTCGGCTATCTTTGCAACCAGCGTTGCCTTGTTCACGCCATAGGGTATCTCGGTGAAAACAATCTGCTCTTTGCCGCTTTTTAGCGACTCGATGCCGAACTTTCCCCGTACTGCTAATTTTCCTTTACCTGTTATATACGCTTCACGTATGCCGCGTTTGCCAAAGATAATGCCGCCGGTGGGAAAATCCGGTCCGATGACGTATTTCATCAGGCCGTCCACCGTTATATCTGGATTCTCTATGTAGGCGGCTATGGCCTGGGTCACCTCGATAAGGTTGTGGGCCGGCATGTTGGTTGCCATGCCTACCGCAATGCCCGAGCTTCCGTTTACCAACAGGTTTGGGAAGGCCGACGGCATGACCACCGGCTCTTTAAGGCTTTCGTCGTAGTTTGGGGCAAAGTCTACGGTTTCCTTCTCCAGGTCCGCGAGCATCTCGTCGCCTAGTTTGGACAGCTTAGCTTCGGTATAGCGGCTTGCCGCCGGCGGGTCGCCGTCCACGGAGCCGAAGTTACCCTGGCCTTGCACCAGCGGGTAGCGCAGGCTAAAGGTCTGGGCCATGCGCACCAGGGCGTCGTACAGGGAAAGGTCGCCGTGAGGATGGTACTTGCCCATCGCGTCACCGGTAATACGCGCGCTTTTTTTGGTTGCGGCCGTGGGCTTTAAGCCCAGTTCTTCCATGGCATAGAGCAAGCGGCGGTGAACCGGCTTTAGGCCATCACGGGCATCGGGAAGCGCGCGGCTAACGATAACGCTCATCGCGTAATTGAGGTAGGCGGTTTTCACCTCCTCCTCGATAGGTACCAATATTACTTTTCCGGTAAGTTCTGCCATGTTACACGTCCAAGTTGGAGACCGCCAAAGCGTTCTCTTCTATGAATTGTCTACGGGGCTCGA
>JAKQNL010000018.1 GCA_029565815.1 Spirochaetota bacterium
ACGTTGTAACGTCTGGCTATCGCATCGAGGGTTTGTCCTGCGCTAACGGTATGGGTATCCATGGACAGGCTAAGGGGCAGGCTCGGGAGCGTTCCTTCGGCAAGAGGCTCGGCTGGAAGCGGACTGAGCGCTGTAATAAGGGCTCCGGCCAGGAGCTGGTCTGCAGGCAGGGCAAAGGCACGCAAGGACGGCATTGGGTCGTATGCCCTAAGCGCTCCCATAGCGGCAAGTACCAGCACTATGCCACAGGTTGCTACCCCAGCTGGAATACCGGCTTTGCGCACAAGCTCGCCAGGCGATACGGCAAAGCTACGCTTTCCATGAGCGCTGCCGGCCGCTTTCGTAACCTGTTTGCTGCGATCGGTTTTTTTCTGTAAGAAGGGTGGTGTTGCCCACAAGCTCAAGCGGCTACCCGGTTTGGGCTGCCTTCCACGAACATCCTGTGCCATGCGAATCAGCGATGAGCCGCCTGCGTGGATGCCTGGAACGGCAGGGTGTTTGAATCTGCGATCCCTTGGGGCAAAAAGCCCGCGAGCCTGTTCCAGCAGATTCGATTTGCGGGTTATGATGGGTACGCACGAACGCCTGCGTTGAATTGTTTGATGCCCGATGACGCTTTCCATGTCCATACGCTACAATATCGGTAGCCGGAACAAGGGTATTGAGGGGACTATGGTGATGTTGCACAAAAATAGTGAGCAGTTACGGCAGAACAAGCGCAGCTTGTCACCGGCGCGCATCATTCTGGCTGCTTTGGCCGTCGCGCTCGGGCTAAAGATTTTTGTCGTGGACCTGGTCGCCGTGCGCGGCGATTCCATGGATCCGACCATGCGTACCGGTTCCCTTGCGCTGGTTGCCCCCATCGCGTACGGCATACGCAATCCGTTTGGCTCCGGCTTTATCCTGCGTTGGGCAAGCCCGGCGGAAGGACAGTTGGTGCTCGCAAGCGCCGGCTTATCGGGTTCTGTTTCCGTCATCAAGCGGGTGCTCGAGCGGGGGCCAGCCTGGCTCAGCACAGAAGCCGGCGTTCTGTCTTCCGCTTGTTTCAGTGTGCCCCTGGAGGCGGATGCCCGCCTGCGCTACGCTCGCGGTTTGTATTTGTTGCCCGGTATGCTCTTTTTGGTTGGCGACAACCCGGACAAGTCGCTTGATTCGCGGGAATACGGCCCTGTGTCCGATGCCGCGGTGCGCGGCCGCGTGGTGCTCGTTCTGGGTTCCGGAGGCAAGCGGTGAGCAAGGGCAGGCTTATACGCTTGTGGGTGGTCATAGGCGTTTTCTGCGCGCTTGCCGCATATGCCGTGTACAGTTACGCGGCTCTGTTCCTGGCTGGGCCCGTGCAGCGCTCGTCATCGGAAGCGCCGGTACTTGTGCGCGGCTCGCTGTACGACAGGGCCGGTCGGCTTTTGGCCGTGGATACCGATCTGTACGACGTGTCCGCGTGGCGGCCGAGCATCAACTTCTCCCGCATCGATGAGTACGCTACAGTCCTAGCCGCAGCTCTTGGCTCCGAGCCTGCAGACTGGCTTCTTGCCATCCCCCAGGAAGGGCCGAATTTTTTCTTCCTGGGCCGACGCATCTCCGGTGATGCTGCACGAACCCTGGAAAGCAGCCTGGAAAAACTGCGCCTCAGCGGCATACGGCTGGACCGTGTTGCAGGGCGCGTGTATCCGGAACGGGATCTGGCAGCCCAGTTGGTTGGTTTTGTGGGCAGCGAAAACCGCGGCCTAGCGGGCGCCGAGTCGTCCTTTGACGCAATTCTTGCAGCCGACCCTGCACAGGCCCACGGCGGCTATGCGTACGGTGATTCGGTATACCTGACCATAGACGCAAACCTGCAGTACCGGCTGGAGGAACTGTGCGGCGCTGCAATGAAAGAACACGGTGCGGAAGCGGTGGTGATGGTAGCCATGAACGCGAAAACCGGGGAAATAGCCGCTTATGTATCATTGCCGGATTTTGATCCAAACACCTTTCTGGATGCGGATAGAAGTACCTGGACCGACCGCGTCGCCATTTACGCATACGAGCCTGGCTCCGTGTTCAAGGTATTCAGCATGGCTGGCCTTATGGCCCTGGGTGGCATAGACGATTCATCAAGCTTTTTGTGCGACGGTTCCTACGAGCGCGTTTCGACGGCCGGGGAAGAAATACGCATAAACTGTTTGGGCAGGCATGGCTGGGTCGATATGGTAAAAATCCTTGAATACTCGTGCAACGCCGGAGCCGCCTATGCTTCGGATACGGTTTCCGGTTTGGATTTTTATGCAAAGATACGCGAATTCGGCTTTGGCGAGCGGACCGGAGCCGATCTGTCCGGAGAAAGCCCCGGCGTACTGCGGCTGCCCGCTGATTGGTCCATGCGAACCAAGCCGACTATCGCTATAGGCCAGGAAATTCTGGTTACCGCCATCCAGATGGCCACCGCGGCTACACCGCTGGCTAACGGCGGCATGCTCATACGGCCCCGAACCCTGTCCCGGGTAACGGATGCAAGCGGCGCTGTGGTGGATGATCCAGAGCCTATTTCGGTACGCAGGGTGATGGACGAGCGCACCGCCGCGTCGGTGTTGAGCGCGATGGAAGCCGTGGTGCTGGACAGCGGCACGGGCAAGCGCGCGCGCATATCCGATTTGCGCATGTCGGTAAAAACCGGCACGGCCCAGATGATAGATCCAGCCACCCGCCGCTATTCCGATACCGATTTCATAGCGAGCACCCTGGCCATGTTTCCAAGCCAGGCCCCGGAATACATCGTGTATGCGGCCATCATAAAACCTCGCGGCGAGTCGTTTTACGGTGGCAGGATAGCTGCGCCGCTGGTACGGGATGCAGCTAACATAGTCGCGGACCTGTACGGCGTCGCCCGGGAAGGATCTACCACCATCACGCATCCTGGCAGCATACAGCTAAAGCCAAGCGAAGCTGCCGTGATAGGAGAGCGTATGCCGGATCTTACGGGATACCCAAAGCGACTCCTTACGGAACTGCTTTTGCGCGACGACATACGGGTGGAAATAACGGGCGACGGCTGGGTGGTCCGGCAAGACCCACAGCCGGGAGAGCTGGTTCCCCCGGGCTCCACCGTTACCCTGGAGCTGGAATGACAGCCCAGGCTAAGACCTATAAGCTTGTGCGCAAGCGTTTCCCCACGGTCGCCATTGAACTTGAGCGCTGTGAATCGAGC
>JAKQNL010000031.1 GCA_029565815.1 Spirochaetota bacterium
CGCAGGGCAAGGTGGAGATCAACGTCGCCATCCGCGAGAGGGCGTGACGGAGGCAGCATGAAAACCAAAGAGGACTTTCCGTCCATCAACGAACGCAAGCCGCAGGGCGTAGGCCCCGACGGAATACCATTCCGCATCCTAGTGGTGGATGATTCGATGTTCGTCGCCAAACAGATAACCCAGATCCTTACGTCCGAAGGCTACGAAGTGGTCGGCCAGGCTCCCGACGGGCTTTTAGGCCTGGAGCGCTACAAAGAGCTGTATCCGAACGTGGATCTGGTGACCATGGACATCACCATGCCGAACATGGACGGCCTTACATCGCTACAGAAAATCATCGAATTTGACAAAAACGCGAAGGTTATCATGATAAGCGCGCTTGGTAAGCAGGATCTGGTAAAACAAGCGCTGCTGACAGGGGCAAAAAACTATATCGTAAAGCCTTTGGACCGCAAAAAGGTGCTTGAGCGCATCCTGCATGTGCTAACCAAATAGGTTCCGCCAACTGCCGGCAGCCGGTTACCGGCCGGCTATTGACGCTTGCAGCCGGGGCGCGGTATAAACACACGTCCCGCGTTGGCGGGCTGTACGGGCGGTTAGCTCAGTTGGTTAGAGCACCAGTATGACACACTGGGGGTCGTTGGTTCAACTCCAATACTGCCCACACGACGGCTGTTCCTTAGGGAGCAGCCGTTTTTTTTGTGCTGGGGGTCAGACCCTCGCGGCGACACCTGCTGGGGTCAGACCTTGCGCTGCGACCCCGCTGGGGTCAGACCCTGGGCGGGGTACCGCCCGGCGTGATACCGCCCTACAGCCCGGCATCACGCAGGAGCTGTGCTGGCTGTATTCGTGGCCGCGGCAAGCTTTTTGGCAGGAAGGACGACAGGGGACGCTCAAACTCCCCCTGGTCCATCCAGGCGGCCATGCATGCGTCCAGCACCGGCGTCCACACATCGTATGCATCTTCGCCTGCAAAACGCAGATCGTTGAGGGCAAAGCCGCTTGGCTGTGCCAGCGGCTGCAGCTTTGGTATAAGGCCATCTTCCCACTGTTTGTACATGCGCGAGTGGCGGGTAAGCACGAACTTGTGCCAGAACGCCGAGTCTAAAAGCCCTTCGGACAACAACATGCGCACCATCTCCGCAGAGTCGGCTATGTCCTGGTTGTCCTGACCGGGGAAGCCGTATATCAGGTAGCCGTGGGTGAGGATGCCCTGGCGCTTGAACGCAGCCAACGAGTGCAACAGTTCGGTCAGCGTAAAACCCTTGTCCACAATTTCCAGGCCTCTTCCGGTAGCTATCTCTATGCCGCCGGATACGGCTACCAGGCCCCCTTCGGCAGCGGCCGCGCACAGCTCGTCGGTCCATGCCCTGTCGTAGCGCGCATTGCCCCAGAACGTAAACGGCAGGTTTCGCTTGCGGTTGCGCGCTGCAAAATCGCGCACCATGGCAGGCGGCATGGCTTCGTCAACAAAGTGTATGCCGCGTAGGCCGCTGTGCCTGGCAGCACGGCTTGCAGCTTCCATGAGCCTGTCCATATCCGAGGCTAGGTAGCGTTTGATGTAATCCAGCTGGGTATCGCAGAACGCGCAGCGCCGCCAGTAGCAACCGTATGCAAGCCGGTATTTGAGCCACGGGCTGTCGTTCCACAGGCGGTGCATGGGGTTGGGCGAGTCGACCACCCGCAGGTAGCTGTGCATGGGCGCGCCGTGGTAATCCGGATGCACGGTACGAATGGCTTCTTGTTCAAGCTGCGCATAGCCGTCTCTGTCAGCACAGCCGCTCTGCATGCTGTCGCACATGGTGCCAAGCGATGCATCCATGTACCGGGTGTTAAACAGCGTGGCTTGCGGGTTTTGTATATGCTCTAGTATGGAAGCAAAAGCGCCAAAGCCGCCATCGTATGCAACATAATCGAAGAGATTAAAAAAACCAGGGTCTTGTGTGGAACGCAGTTCGGTGGACACGTAGCCGCCGCCGAGCACGGTAATGGCTCGTTGGCCCAGTAGTTTTTTCGCTTCCATGGCAGCCCTGGCGGCTCCGGCCATGCAGCCGGGAAATGGCACCGTTATGGCAATCACCACTGTTTCGCTCGCGTTCGCGCGAACAAGCGGGCTAAAAAGCTCATGCAGTATGGGCGCATACAGATGCTCAAACACCCAGCTGTTCTGTGCCGCATCGAGTATGGGCGCAAAATCCGCTGCGCTGCGTGCAAGACTGTCTGCGTAGCGCACCACTGAAAAAGATGGGTCCAGGCTGTACGAAATAAAATCCGCCAGGTCTGTCAGTATCGCAGTTGCAAGCATGCCTGCATCCTGCGGGGCTATGCCGCCCTGCTCGCCCAAAACAGCCTCAGTACGCATGCCACTTGGTAGCCCTGCGCCAACGGCCAGCCGGTATGCAAAGCCCGGGTCCTTGCCGGACAAAAAATCCAGAACAGGGTCTGCAAAGGCTAGGTAGCGATCTTCCTGCTCGAGGTAGGCTGTAGCACGGCTTGCGCTGTGCG
>JAKQNL010000059.1 GCA_029565815.1 Spirochaetota bacterium
CCCATGATGGCGCCGGAACGAGCCCAGCGTTCTGCCTGCTCGTAGTCGCCGGCCACCTGGGCGCACAGGGCAAGCGTCCGCAGTATGTCTATGCTATTGAGGTCGTTGCGCGCCTGGTCTGCGAAGAACACTGCCCTGGCAAAGCCGTCGGTTTGCGCCTGGCGGTTTCCCTCTACGGCTGCCGCGGCAGCGGCCATTGCGTGAGCCTGGGCCATGGCGGGGGCGTTCATGGAACCTGCTTCGAACAGGGCAGAGGCAGCTTGCGCAAGAGCCGGAAAGTCGCACAGCTGCCACAGGATTTTTAGGCGCAGGTCGTTGCCAAAAAACCGTGTTACCGCCTCGTAGTCGTTTTCCGCACATGCGTGGGCTGCGGGGTCCAGGCTGGAAATGGCGGCAAGCGCGCCGTGGTAGTCGCCGGAAAACAGGTGAAACTCCGCCCTGGAGCTTGCGTATTCCAGAAGGTCGCGGTCCGGCAGCGTTTCGGTTTCGTCCACCAGCTGGCGGGCTTCCTCGAAGTTGTTGCGCATGATCTCTGCAAAGGCTATGGCACGCACGACATTCTGTATGCTGCGGGACGGCATGCCTGCGCGCCGGTAGTAGTACAGGGCTTTTTGCCCGGTGAATTTGGCTTTTTGGAATGCGTATCCCATATTGGATACCGAGCAGCTCAGGTGGTAGGCAAAGCCCATGCAGTTGTCGTCGCGCGTTTCCACCGCGGTTGCCATGATGCGCTTTAGCTCCGAGCCGGCTTCGTCCAAGCGGCCAGCGTTAAAGAACAGCGCGCTTTTTGCCATTAAAAGCTGCGATGCAAGTTCCGGAGACTGCCGCGACAGGCGCTTGTACAAAGCTTCCACATGCTCAAGGTATTCGAAGCGGAAATTGCGCGCCGGGTCTTTAAGAAGCACGTTTGCTGCATCGGCCCAGCGCTCCGCCCGCATAAGGTGGTGCATGTGGCGCAGGCGGTTTTGGCTCGGCCGTTCGGCCATGATGTCGGCAATAGCTGCGTGGATAATGCGCTTGTTATGATTTAATAAGCCTGCGTACAAGGCTTTTTTCAGCATCTCCACCGAGAAGCGGTACTTGTCGCCCCATGCGGTAAGTATGCCGTCTTTTACGAAACGGGTAATGGCCCGATGCGCGACGGACGGATCGCCGCCGGTTGCCTTCATGACGCGCTCTGCGTCCTCGGTGGAAAAGCTTACGATAAAAGCAGACATGATGCGCAAAAAATCCCGCAGGTCCGCCGGGTAGCGCTCAAGGCTGGTCATGAACATGGTCTGGATGGTTGCCGGCAGCGCAGACAGGTCCTTGTTTTTGCTTGCAAACAACGTGTACTCGCGGATGAACAACGGGTTGCCGCCGGCTTGCGACTGTATCATCTCCAAAAACGAGTCGGTACATTCCGGCCACAGCGACAGCACCAGGGCCTTGGCTTCTTCCTGGGACAAGGGGCCAAGCTTGTATGCTTTTAGTTCCGGGAACGCGTCGCGCAGAGCCTGCGGCTGGTCGCGTCCGGCCATGATGACAAAAGGCTTGACCTTTGCGTTGTGGAACAGGTAGGACAAAAAATCTCTGGACTGGTTGTCCATCGCGCTTGCGTCGTCGATGATGAACAGTGCGGGGTAGATAGACGAAGCGTACCGGTTGAGTATGGCCTGGAACACGGTGAACAGCGACAGCGACGAATCCGCCTCGGATCGGTTGGATCCGCTTGGCGAAAAAATGGCAGCCACCCGCGCTGCTTCGCTTTCGTCCACGCCGGGCAAGGCAGACAGGGCGTCGTAAAACGCGCTTTGTCCGGCGGATAGCTTTAGGCCCAGGTAATCTGCCAACAGGTCTGCGGGAACGGAGAATCGAACCTGACGGTATTTTTGCGCCCGCGCCGTGAGTATGGGAGATGCAAAACCCGGGAAGGCTTTTATGCGCTCGGCAAGGGCGGCTGCAAGCCGGGTTTTACCGACGCCGCCTTCACCGGCCAGGTAGCGGCCGCAGAGCGTGCTTGCGTCGTCTTTGATGTAGGACCGGAGTAAGTCGTCCAGAATCTCCTTGCGGCCCACAAAGGGTCCTGCTTCCCGCATGCCGCCGGCTACACCGCTTACCGCCCACGCATGGATGGTATCCGTTTTGCCTTTTGCCCGTACCGCAAGGGGGCCGGCATACTGGAA
>JAKQNL010000072.1 GCA_029565815.1 Spirochaetota bacterium
GGTTATCCAGTACCTGATACGCGACCCGTACGCATGGCTGTTCAACACCGAAGAACGAACAAAAACAATTCGCGACATCAGCCAGTCGGTCATGAACATGCTGGTAGGAGACCGCAGTATACTCGAAGTGCTCGGCTCTGCAAGAACCGCCATAGAGAGCGAAGCAAAAGTTCTTATGAACGAGTCGCTCAAAGGCTACGGCCTGGGCATAGAGATTACCAGCGTGCAGCTACAGAACATTGTTCCACCTGCAGGCGTTACCGAAGCCTTCCAGGACGTGAACAAAGCCCAGCAGGACATGAATCGGCTTATCAACGAAGGCAAGGAAGCCTATAACACGGCTATTCCAAAGGCCCAGGGCGAGGCCGACCGCATCCGCCAGATAGCCCTTGGCTACGCTACCGAACGCGTGAACAAGGCCAGAGGCGATGTAGCCAGGTTCCTGGCCGTGTATGAAGAATATCGCAAGGCGCCGGATGTAACCCGCACCCGGCTGTACTACGAAATGATGGAAGAAGTGTTCGCCGATGCTAGCGGTGTAGATCTGATCGACAGCGAGCTTGGGAACTTTCTCCCCTTAAAAACTTTGGGTTCCCAGACTGGAGGCCGCTGATGAAAAAACTCATCGTAGGCTTGGTAATTGTCGGCGCGCTTGTGTTCCTTCTGCTCATAAGCGGCCCGTTCTTTGTTGTCTCCGAAGGACAGCAGGCTTTGGTGCTGCGCTTTGGAGAGCTGACCCGTGTGGAAACCGAAGCTGGCCTTAAACTCCGCACGCCGTTTTTGGACAATATCGTGTATCTGTCCAAAAAGGTGATGGTGTGGGATGGCGAACCGCAGAGCATACCCACCAAGGAAAAGCAGTTCATCTATGTGGACGCAACCGCCCGCTGGAAGATAACCGACCCAAAAATGTTCTACTCCTCGCTTACCACGCTGGACCGGGCATACGCTCGCCTGTCGGACGTGATAGACAACGCGGTACGTACGGTTATCTCATCCAACTACCTGCGCGAGGCGGTACGCAACTCCGACCTCATCCTTACGTCGGCGGCGGCCGAAACCTTTGAAACCGGCGACACTGCAGGCTCCGAAGCGCTGCGCCAGCTTACCCAAACCGAAATTAGCTACGAGAGCATAGAAAAAGGCCGAAAACAGCTGTCGCAGGATATGCTTGCCATAGCCAGGGAAACGGTTATCGGCTGGGGCATAGAAATCATCGACGTGCTGCCGCGCCAAATCAGCTACACCGACGACCTAACGCAGAGCGTGTATAACCGCATGATTAAAGAGCGCAACCAGATAGCCCAGGCCATACGTTCCTACGGCGAGGCCAAAAAAGCCGAGTGGCAGGGCAAACTGGAAAACGAGCAGCGTTCCGTCATGTCCAAGGCTTATGAAGAGGCAGAGCAAACCAAGGGAACGGCCGATGCTTTGGCATCCCGTATTTATGCGGACGCATACAACCGCGACCGGGGTTTTTACGAGTTTTGGCGAGCTATCGAGTCATACCGACAAACCATGCCGGCCTTCTCTAAAACCCTGTCCACCAGCATGGATTACTTTGAGTACCTGTACGGGCCAACGGGTCGCTAGGGCTTGTGATGCATGAGCTACGAAACCCATTCAAGGGGCGCGACGGCTACCGTTGTTTCGGCTGCTGTCCGGACAACCCCCTTGGCTTGGGCATGATCTTTAGGCTGGAAGGCGAACAGGTCCTGTGCGACTATGAGCCAAAGCCGGAGCATGCGGGTTTTGACAATGTTTTGCATGGTGGCATACAAGCCACCATGCATGACGAAATAGCTAGCTGGTTCGTATTCGCCGTCCTAGGCACCGCTGGTTTTACCAAAGACATGGCCGTGCGCTACCTGTCCCCGGTGTACCTCAGTAAGGGAAAGCTCCGCATTATTGCCCGCCTGGTAGAGAAAACCGAGCGGGATGCGCTCATGCGCTGTGAGCTGTACGACGGTGCTGGCACCCTGTGTTCGGAAGCCGATGTACGCTATCTAACCGTTCCGCCACACATAGCCCAGCGCAAATTCCAATATCCGGGTAAGGATGCATTTAAGCCACTTAGCTAGCTTTCATATGCACAAAAAGCCCGTCCGGCATACACCGAACGGGCTTTTTGTATCAGGCTGTATGTTTTAGCACACAAGCCGACACGGTAATCTAGCTTAGGAACGACAGCATGACGCC
>JAKQNL010000105.1 GCA_029565815.1 Spirochaetota bacterium
ATCCAGACCTTCACGCCGATTTTTCCGTACGTGGTGTTGGCCTCGTAGAAACCGTAATCAATGTCCGCCCGCAGGGTATGGAGCGGCACGCGGCCTTCCTTATACTCTTCGGTTCGGCTCATATCAGCGCCGCCCAGACGACCGGACATGCGGACCTTACAGCCTTGCACGCCGCCCTTCATGGCATTGGAAACGGCCATCTTCATGGTGCGGCGGAACGAACCGCGGCCTTCCAGCTGGCGGCAGATACCCTGCGCTACCAGTTGGGAGTTGGTCTCGACCTTCTTCACTTCCTTGATCTTGATATTGATCTTTTTGGAAGCGTACTTCTGAAGCTCAAGGCCTATGCGCTCGATGTTTGCACCTTTTTGCCCAATCAATACGCCGGGTTTGGCGGTGTGAATGACAATGGTAACCTTCTGCGGATGCCGAACAATTTCGATTTCGGAAATGTCGGCGTTTTTCGCTTCCGGCAACAGGTACATCTGCTTGCGCAGGTTAAGATCTTCGTGGAGGGTTTTGGCGTAATCGCGCGGGTCTACAAACCAGCGAGAGCTCCAATCCTTGTTGATACCGAGGCGAAGACCTATCGGATTTACTTTCTGACCCACGTTATGCCTCCGCCCTGGAGATTTCGTCTACGATGGCGCTTATGTGGCACATCTGTTTGGTTAACATATCGGCGCGGCCTCGGGCGCGGAACCATACCCGCTTCATCCGTGGACCATCGTTGATCTGCACTTCCTTGATGAACAGCATGTCCTCGCCCAGTTTTCGGTTCTGGTTGAGGGCATTAGCGGCCGCGGACATGACTACCTTGCGGATAAGCCGTGCGCCTTTTTGCGGCATGTTGTCGAGAATCGCGAGCGCCTGGGTATACGGCTTCTGGCGGATGAGGTCCGCTACCGGCCGGATTTTGGACGGCGATCCCATGACATACTTAGCGCAGGCGCTGAAACCGGATTTCTTGTCCATATTCACATCCTACCTCTTGTCGGCTTTCTTATCGGAGCCGGCATGGCTGCGGAACACGCGCGTGGGCGAGAACTCGCCCAACTTGTGGCCAACGAGGTTTTCGCTCACATATACCGGCACCCAGCTCTTGCCGTTGTAAACGGAAAGCGTCATGCCGACCATTTCGGGGATGATCGTCGAACAGCGGGAGAAGGTTTTAAGCACCTTCTTGTCCCCGGTTTTGGCCATTTCGACAACCTTCTTGTACAGGCTCTTCTCTATGAATGGGCCTTTCTTCACTGACCTGGACACGGTTCGCTCCTATCCTTTACTTACGGCGCTTCACAATGAAGCGGCTCGACGGCTTGTGCGGATCGCGCGTCTTGTAACCCTTACAAGGCTGGCCCCACGGGGTAACCGGCTGCTTGTAACCCTTACCACGACCCTCACCACCGCCGTGCGGATGGTCAACAGGGTTCATGGCGATACCACGCACTCTCGGGCGGCGGCCAAGCCAGCGTACGCGGCCAGCTTTACCAAAACGCTCGTTCATGTGGTCTTCGTTGCCCACGGCTCCGATGGTCGCGATGCACTTCTTGAACACCAGGCGCAATTCGTTGGACGGAAGCCTAAGCGTTACGTAGTCACCATCGGTGCCCACAATAAGAGCGCCAGCGCCGGCCGAACGGGCCATCTGCGCGCCTTTGCCCAAACTCAGTTCAACGTTGTGGACGGTGAAACCTACGGGAATCTTCTCCAGCGGAAGCGCGTTGCCGATCTCGATGGGAGCATCGGGGCCGCTCATAATGACCTGGCCAACAGCCAGTTCTTTCGGAGCGATGATGTAGCGCTTCTCGCCGTCCACGTAATTCACCAGAGCGATGTTGGCGGACCGGTTCGGATCGTACTCTATGGTAGCGATC
>JAKQNL010000120.1 GCA_029565815.1 Spirochaetota bacterium
CGAACGAAAAAGCATCTACATAGGAAAGCATGAATTGATTGTGGGCGAACGAGGCAGTGGACCGAAGGTCGTTTCCACCTTTCCGGAACTCAACTGCCATTCTGCAGAAGACCTGCGAATACTGCGCAGTAGGCCCATGACCCAATACCAGGTAGACGACGATACGATAGCCGCATACGAATCGAAGGTCATCCCGTACTGGCGAGGCATATCTATACGCGACCGGGCATTTTCCAACATGCCAGAGCCGTGGCTCAAACTGTACGCATCTGGCGTCTTTACCGAGTTCATGGAACAGCGTGCTGCTGGCCACACAGCCTTGGATGGTCTTTTATACCGGGAAGGACTTTTGAGCATACGACAGCGCGTCAATGCGTCACGCGCAAAACTCGACCCTACAGATGGGCGATACCAAGAAAAGCATGACGAGCTTACGGCCATGGCTATAGCCTGCGATGCCGCACTGCGCTTTGCAGAGCGCCACGCAGCGCTGGCAGAACGTATGGCCGAATCGGAACCGGATGACAAGCGGGCCCAGGAACTACGGACCATAGCACAGGTATGCAGGCAGGTTCCCGCCCATGCACCGCGAAACTTCCACGAAGCCGTGCAGGCATACTGGTTTACGCACCTGGGCACTATTACCGAACTGAACGGCTGGGATGCCATGAGCCCGGGCCACCTGGATCAGCACCTGTCGCCGTTCTACGAGCGCGATGTGGCCGAAGGCCGCATAAGCCAGGATGAAGCCAAGGAACTGCTGTCCTGCCTGTGGATCAAGGTGAACAACACCCCAGCTCCGCCCAAGGTTGGGGTTACAGCCCAGGAATCTGGCACCTACAACGATTTTACCAACATTAACCTTGGCGGGCTGTTAGCAAACGGCCAGGATGGATCGAGCGAGCTGTCGGTGATGATACTGGAGGTGCTTGGCGAGCTGAAACTCTTACAGCCCCAGGCCAACCTGCAGCTGTCCAGCAAAACGCCCAAACGGGTACTCGATAGCGCGTGTAAAGTTATACGCCAGGGTATGGGCTACCCGAGCATCTTTAACGCAGACGAGGTGGTGCTTGCTCAAGTCGGCATGGGTAAAAGCCTGGCTGACGCCCGCGAAGGCGGCACATCCGGCTGTGTGGAAACCGGCTGCTTTGGCAAAGAAGCATACATGCTCCACGGCTACCTGAATGGTCCAAAGCTTTTGGAACTGGCCATGAACAACGGCATAGACCCGGCAAACGGACAGCACATAGGCCCGCAAACCGGATCGATCGCTAGCATGGACAGTTTTGAGAAACTGTACGCCGCCTGGGAACAGCAGCTTGCATGGGCCGTAGCATGGAAAACCCGCGTGGACGGTGTTCTGGACGAACTGTATGGAACGCTAACCCCTGCGCCGTTTTTATCCCTGTACATAGCTGACTGCATAGACAAGGGCATCGATTACTACCGCGGCGGAGCCCGATACAACACCGATTACATCCAGTGCACCGGTATTGGCACCATGGCAGACTCGCTGTCGGTACTCAAGACGCATGCTTTTTCCGGCACGCATAGCCTGAGTGAATTTGCTCAGGCTATAGCCGACAACTGGAAGGGCCATGAAGTGCTCCGTGCGCTTGCTCTGAACAAGACCCCCCTTTTTGGCAACGACGACAGCAGTGCCGATAGCCTTGCAAGCCGCGTTTTTGACTCCTTTGTGCGCGCCATCGAGTATGACGGACCGAATCTCCGTGTATCCAACCGCGGAGCCCGATACCGGGCGAATTTCCTGTCCACCACCTGCCATGTGTATTTTGGCAAGAAAACCGGGGCTACCCCCGATGGCCGCTTTGCCGGCAGTCCCCTGTCCGATGGCACAAGCCCATCGCACGGCGCGGATCACAACGGGCCAACGGCTGTCATGAACAGCTTGGCAAAACTGGACCAGGCTCGAACGGGCGGAACACTCTTGAATCTGCGCTTTAGCCCCGAAGCCCTTTCAGGCGACAGCGGTATCGCAAAGCTCGGAAGCCTGGTGCGCGGATATTTTGCACAGGGCGGCCATCACGTGCAGTTCAACGTCGTGGATGAAGAAACCTTACTGGCAGCCAAAAAACGCCCCGAGGATTACCGTAACCTCTTGGTTCGGGTTGCCGGTTACTCGGACTACTTTGTGGACCTGGACGAGGATCACCAGAATGAGATACTCGCCCGCAGTAGCCATGGGGCACTGTAACTTGGCAACCATAGTACCCGGGCTACTCTTGTGTGCATGCGTGGCCGCCCCGGCTTGGATGCTTGGGCGCATACTGCCTGTGGTGGGCGGTCCGGTATTTGGCATATTGTTTGGCATGGCACTGGCAGGCCTCGTTAAGAAACGAGCCATCTGGAAAGCCGGTATAGGCTTTAGTTCTAAGCTGGTGCTGCAAGCGGCCGTGGTACTGCTCGGCTTTAGCCTCAACATGTCGATCATCATGGAAACAGGCCGGGCAGCTCTGCCCATTATTGTATCCACCATCAGTGTTGCGCTTGCCCTTGCGTTTATCCTCTATAGAGCCCTCAAGCTCAATGCAAACACGGCTGTACTTGTCGGCGTCGGTTCAGCAATCTGCGGAGGTTCTGCCATCGCAGCAACGGCTCCGGTTATAGGAGCGCACGATGACGAAGTAGCAACAGCGATTTCTGTCATATTCCTCTTCAACGTGCTTGCTGCCCTTAGCTTCCCAAGCCTAGGAAATGCAATAGGCTTAACGAACGACGGCTTTGCCCTGTTTGCAGGCACGGCGGTAAACGACACGTCCTCGGTTACCGCTGCTGCAAGCGCATGGGACAGCATGCACGGTAGCGCAATCCTGGGTGCTGCTACGGTGGTGAAGCTAACCAGAACCTTGGCTATCATACCGATAAGCCTTATTTTGGCTTTGTATCAGGCGCGAAAAAACAAGGCTCAGAAACAAGGCAGTTTGCACCTCAAAGCCCTGTTTCCGCTGTTCATCCTCTTTTTCCTCTGCGCTGCGGTGTTTGCAAGCCTGGTACCTATCCCCGGCCAGCTCAGCCTTGGGCTCAAAGCGCTGAGCAAATACTGCATCATCATGGCTATGACAGCCATTGGCATGAATACGGATTTCCTAAAGCTGATAAAAACCGGGGGAAAGCCCATACTGCTGGGCATGTGCTGCTGGCTTGCGATAGCAGCGGTAAGCTTAGTCATGCAGAAAATCCTAGTGATTTGGTAAAAATGCCCGCAGTTCGCCGAGGTATTGTGGGGACATGGAGCGGTACGAAGCTTTGTGCAGTGTTACGAAGCTTTGGGATGGGCTACTCGTAAAGCTAGAAAGACGAGCACTGTGCTTGCACGGCAGCAAATAATTTCACTGTGAGTGTAGTAAATGTTTCTGGTAACAATAATTAGACGCTAAGTATCCCAAAGCTTCGTAACACTAGTGTAGCTTTGGGA
>JAKQNL010000121.1 GCA_029565815.1 Spirochaetota bacterium
GAAACTGGTATCAGCCGTATCTGCCCTGGCCCTGTGCATAGGTGTTTGTGGCCTGGGCGCGCAGCCTGCACCCAAGGCGCCGGAACCCGGTAGCCTTGCGTCCATTCCGACAGCCCTCTTGGGCGATGCCCTGGTGGTAACCGTGCTGGCTGTGGTTCCGCAGGCAGACAGCGATACACCTTGGGAAGCTCGCGACCTAAAATATACCATTCCCGGTTCGGCCGTAAGCGTAAAACTGGTTGGTAGCGATGTTGCCGTCTTCTGGTTGGTAGCGATGTTGCCGTCATGCTTACCCTTACCCCGCACCGATCCGCCGACGGCAAACTGTTGTTGGTTGCCCAAAGTCAGGTGTGGTTCAAGGAAGGCGAAAGCCTGTCCTACCGCACGTCGATCAACACGGTTACCGTAAGCTACGGCGAAAAGTTGTTATTTTATCCGCTTGGTGTGGCCGACGGCGGCCTTGCACCGGTGCGCATAGAATTGTCGGTAAGCCGCTACGACCCGGCAAATCCGCCACAGCTACCTGCCGCGAGTCAGGAGAAAACCGGCCCGTGAGAGCGGCTTTTTCTCCAGCAAAGCATAAGAACCACACCCGCTTTAAGCCGATTTTTGCGCTTTTTGCCGTGGTTTTTGTGATTGCTGCCTCCCTTGTGGCCGGGCTCTTCCTTAAAGCTGCGCGTGCGCCGGAACTCTTGGCTGTAGATCCTGTCATAGGAGAGCCCGGCACGTCCATACGCATTGTGGGTAGGAGTTTCGGCTCCGAGCGCGGAGAGTCCGCCGTGTTCTTCGACGATGTTTCCCCGACCGCGTCTTCCTACCTGCGCTGGACCGACACCCTCATCGAGGTACGCGTACCCCTGTCCACTCAGTCCACACTGGTGAGCGTTAAGACGGCCGGTGGCAGCTCCAATGCGCGCATGTTCATGAGCCGAGCCTTGTTGCCTTCCAGGCCGGAAGGCGCAAGCGCAAGCGCAGTCGCACCAGTCATCAACAGCCTGTCGTCGGATACGGGGGCCATCGGGTCCATCATCGTTGTGCAGGGTTTGAACTTTGGCAACAACCGGGATGATTCAGACGTGCTGTTCACCTGGGAAGGCGCCCAGGCATTTGCCGGGGCCGATGACAGTGCAGGCAGGGACTACATAGCCCCGAACATGTCCGACGGCGAGTACCTTGCCTGGTCCGACAAGGAAATAAAGGTAATCGTGCCGGACGGAGCCGTAACGGGCGGCATATTGGTCAGAACGGTGCGCGGCGAAAGCCCCATCCGCTATTTCCAGGTTGAAGCCGGCCCCGGTACAAAAAAATTCGTTGGCGGGCGTAAGTATTCGCTGTCGTCCTTCGTTACCATTTCGCGTGTTAGATCCAGCGGACCCAACCAACTGTACCTGTGGATGCCCGTGCCGGAGCACAGTGCTTCCCAGCGCGGCATAAAAATCCTCGGCCGTTCCCACGAAGCCTATGTACCGGACTTCCGCGGGCTTACCGTGTACCGCCTTGCCGACCTTGCCCAGGACCGGCTGGTTACCGTAAGCCAGGACTACCTGGTGCAGGTGTATACCGTGGACACCGAGGTGAAGGCCGAGCGCGTAACGGTGCCTGTAGGCGTTCGGCATCCGGCGTTCGATGTGTACACCCGCCCCGACGCCTTTGTTCCGTCGGATCACGAAACCGTGCTTGCCTTTGCGAAAAAAGCTGCCGGCAAGGAAAAAAATCCATACCGCCTTGCAAAAATGCTCTTGGATGCCCTGCTTGCACAGACCCGCTTCGACCCAAAAGCGGACAGGGTTAGCCCGCCACAAGCGCTGGATAAGGGTTCCGGCGACGCGTGGGCCATGGCGCTTGCGTACACCGCGCTCTTGCGTGCT
>JAKQNL010000142.1 GCA_029565815.1 Spirochaetota bacterium
CGTTTACATACAGAGCCTGTCGGGCAAGACGGTCAGGATTACAGCCTTGCCGTGGAAAAAGCCCGTACTGCCGTGGCCCAGGCTCGATATAGCCTGGATATGATGACCATAAGCGAAGATGATGCGCTAAAGCGGCAAGCGGATCGATACCAGGCTCGCATAGCTTTACACAAAGCCAAAGCGGCCCTTTTGGCTTTGCTTATCCAGAGCCCAAGCGACGAACAGAAGGGCATGCAGAGCGGACTTAAGCCGCTGTCCCTATGGTCTTCCCATGCAACGGGAGCCCTCATACAACCCGTATCCAACCCGGCTGGCGTATGTAAGGAACAGGGCATCGATATCCTCGTGTACGGTACCGTACGCCAGCTTTCCGGTTTTCTTGCATGCAAGCTGTACGTGTACCTGGCGGCCGAAGACAGAATCATTGAAGTGCCCGAAGAGTATGCGTCCCCGGACAACCTGGAACCTATGGTGCTTGCCTTAACCCGGCCTACAGCGACTGCTATCATGGGTAGAGCGTATGCACGGCTTACCCTAGCGATGGACCCTCCGCACGCCAGGCTACGTATAGACGACCGCGATACAGCAAGCCGGCAGCTTTTGGTATACGAAGAAAGGAACGTGAGTATAAGTCTCAACGCTCCGAATTATGTGCCGCTATCCACGGATGTGCTTTTAGTGCCCGGTATCGATACGGCGCTCAGCCTGTCTATGGTACGCCTTGAGGGCGGTTCGTACACGGTAGCGAGCGAGCCGCAAGGCGCTTCCGTGTACGTGGACGGGCTCTTGGCAGGCACAACTCCACTGGAATTGCCGGTATCGGAAGCGCCACGTATCGCAAGGCTGAGCATGCCGGGTATGGAGGACAGCATACTCTTAATCCGGCCGGGTACGACGGAACTTCCGGCGCTTGTCTTGCAAGCTGATGACGGACAGGGCTTCAAAGGCAGGTTTGCCGCGGCCAAGGACGGTTTTTACAACGCCCTTGGCTGGTTTGTCGCATCACTGCCGCTGTCTGTGCTCAGTTATGGCACCTTCAGTTCGTACCAAAGCACGCTAGCAAATCTGGCGGCTCAAGCGCCGGTCATCGACCCGGTGAGGGCAGATGCGCTGTTAACCGGTTTTTACACGACGCAAACGGTATTCTGGGTGTCAGCTGCGGCTAGCGCAGGCCTGGCGGTACATGCAATTGTCCGGCTCGTCCTGTATATTCGCTCTGCAAACTAAGCACTAGAAGGGCCTTAAAAAACATTGGTTTTTAGAGCTACTTTACAAGGGGTGTCCATGCGTTTTAGTGATAAACTTCGAGCCTTGTTCGGATTAGCCGTGATGCGGGACGAGGATTGGGACGATGTTGCGGATCTTCTGGTGGAAGGCGATCTTGGACCGTCTTTTGCCGACATGGCGGTTACCGAGCTAAAACAACGCTGCGCAAAATTAGGCATACGAGACGGGCTTTTAGCCCGGAAAGAGCTTAAAAAAGTATTACTACCCTGGGCGCAAGCTGCTCAGGTAGTGCTAGAAAAAAACGGGCTCAACGTGGTCATGCTCCTTGGCGTGAACGGCGTGGGAAAAACGACGACGGTAGCCAAGCTTGCCCGATACTGGCTAGCAAACGGAAGCGCACGCCAGGTTGTGCTTGCTGCAGGGGACACGTTTAGGGCTGCGGCCATCGACCAGCTCCAGCACCACGGCCAGCGCATAGGGCTTCGGGTGGTTGCCCACGAGCAGGGTTCCGATCCGGGAGCCGTACTCTACGACGCGCTGTCGGCGGCTACGGCCAGCGGGGCGGACTTGGTGATAGCGGACACGGCCGGCAGGATGCACACGAAGCAGAACCTCATAAAAGAACTGGAAAAGATGGATAAGATCGTCGCCGCAAAAACCGCACAGGGCCGCTTGATACGGCTTTTGGTTGTCGATTCTACTACCGGCCAGAATGCTGTGCGGCAAG
>JAKQNL010000160.1 GCA_029565815.1 Spirochaetota bacterium
CGCAGAGCGGCCACGAAACCGGCAACCTGTTCTTTAGCGTCTTCGACGCTACCGACGCCCGTTACCGTGTGGACAAAGAGTTTGTCCAGCGTGGTTTAGCCCGTACCGAGGACGAGTACTTTGCCGCAACCGGCGCGGAATTATCCCTCTTGTGGCATGCGCCCCACTATGCCCTAAGCACCACGCTCCTGGAAGCGTCGGCAGAAATGAACTATATCTATGTTGGACGTGATGTAGACCCGCTGGACTGGGTGGGCCGATACCAAGGGAGCGTTACCCAGGGCCTGTATGCTCCGTCGCACAAGCTGGTGGAGCAGGTCGCGGACGAAGCCCGCCCGGGTTCCATCATACCCATACGGCTGGGCATACCGGAGGGCGGACGGGACGACTACCTGTTCAACGAGCTTGCCTTACTTATCAACGCACTCCTTGCGGAAGGCTATGAGATAGTTCCTGTATCCGTCCTTATGGAGCACGCTAAGTAACCGAGGGGAACAAGCCAGAGCGGCATCCCAAAGCTTCGTAACACCAGAAGGCAGCTCCAAAATCCATGTGGTTTTGGAGCTGCCCAGCATTATAGAGGAGGGCAGCATGGGCGCCGACACATACAAACTAAGCTACAACGACCTGGACTACTCGGTATCCGTCAGCGACATAGCCAGACTGGAAGGCGGCAACTGGGGCACATCGGTTATAGGACAACCCCGCGCCCTAGAAGCGCTGTCCATGGGCGTTGCGATACGGGCAAAGGGATACAATCTGTTCGTAGCCGGAGCTCCGGGCACCGGACGGCGAACCGCCGTGAGCCAAATTCTTAAAGACTACCGGCCGAAAACGCTTGCGCTAACGGACCTGGCGTATGTATACGATTTCCACGCTCCCCTTGCCCCCAAGGCGCTAAGCTTTCCGGCCGGCAACGCACGCCCGTTCAAAAAAGCCATACACGAATTCGTGGAGCGCGTGAAAAAGCTGGTTGGCATGCAGTCCGAGTCCGGCGAATTCAAAAAGCGCAAACAGGATATGGTAAGCTCCCACGAAAAAGCGGAAAACGAAACGCTGGCAGCATTCGAGACAAAACTGGAATCCGACGGCTTTAAGATAGTACAGGTAGAATCTGAAGGCGAATCCACCACCGACATATACCCCGTGTTTAAGGGCGAGGCCATACCCTTTGACCAGTTGGAAGCAAAAGCTGCCGCAAAGGAATTCCCGCAAGATGAGGTAGCAAAACTGCGAGAGCGATATTTTGGTCACATGGACAGCATGCGGGCCATTTTCATCGAGCTGAAACGCAGCCGCGGCGAACTGGAAACCAAACTGGATGGCCTACGCAGGCAGTCCATGGAGCCGCTGGTACAGGCAGAGCTGGCCGAACTGGAACAACGATTTTCCGGTGTCGAGCAGAAGGCATGGCTAGCCGAACTGGGTAAGGATATTGTTAACCATCTGTACCTGTTCCAGGAGCAGGAAGACAGCACACCGAGGCGCACACGGCGTCCTCCCCTGTCCCGCTATGGCGTCAACGTACTGGTGGACAATGGGG
>JAKQNL010000161.1 GCA_029565815.1 Spirochaetota bacterium
TATCACAGCTATACGCGATGATAGAAAAGCAGGCTGACGGCGTCGCGACATCCTCATCATCCATCGAAGAAATGGTAGCAAACATACAGTCGGTTACCGCGAACATAGAGCGCATGGGCAGCTACTACGAAAAGCTGCTTACCAAGTCGGACACCGGCCGCTCGGCCATATCCACGGTGGTTACCCAGGTTAAAGACATAGACGGACAGTCGGCTTCCCTGCAAGAAGCAAACACCCTTATTGCGGGCATTGCAAGCCAGACAAACCTGTTGGCCATGAACGCGGCCATAGAGGCAGCCCATGCTGGCGAGGCCGGTCAGGGCTTTGCGGTGGTTGCGGACGAAATACGCAAGCTAGCGGAAAACGCTGCCTTACACTCCAAGACCATTAGCCAAAGCATCAAATCCATACGCAAGCTGATAGCGGCCGTGGTGGAAAGCTCCGCAACCAGCGCCGGTACCTACGAGGAGATTCTGGAGCAGATACAGGTTCTGTCGCGCCTGGAAGAAGAAGTGAAGTACGCGATGCAGGAGCAAAGCGCCGGCTCCGTGCAGATTCTGGAATCACTGTCCGGAATAAACTCGGTAACCACCGACGTTCGCCAGTCCGCCCAGGAAATGCAGGACGGATCCAACACGGTGCTTCTGGAAATGCGCAGGCTCCTACAGCTTGCAGGCGAGCTGGAAAACGGCATGGTGGAAATGGCAGCCGGTGCCGACGAGATACAGCGGGCGGCTCACGACACCAACGACATGTCATCGGAGGCTTCCCGCAGCGTAAGCCAGCTCTTGGCAGAAACGGGAAAATTCAAAACCTGATGGCACCCAGCCGTGCAGAAAACAGCCGCCCTTTTGGGCGGCCGTTTTTTTAAGCGCTATGGTTTACTCGGCCTTGACCACGAAATTGACAAGCTTGCCGGGGACCACAACCGTCTTGAGCGCGGTGGTTCCTGCAAGATAGGGTTGCACCTTAGCCAAGCCACGCGCGGTGCTTTCCAACTGCTCTTTAGCCATTCCTTTTGCCGCCTTAAAATCGGCGCGCAACTTTCCGTTAACCTGCACAACTATCGTATCTTCTTCGTCCTGGCACAGCGCTTCGTCATAAGCGGGCCAGGAGGCGCGCATCAATCCATCCTTGTGGCCTAGCTTTTCCCACAGCTCCTCGGCCAAATGCGGCGCGTACGGGCCAAGCATGAGCACGAGCGGCTCGAACAAAGATCGCGGTACGGATTCCAGCTTTGCTAGCGCTGTGCTGTACACCATCATCTGCGCGATGGCTGTGTTGTAGTTCATGCTGCCGGTGTCCGCGCTTACCTTCTTCACGGTCTTGTGTAGGAGCCGCTCTAGCTCACGGTCGGCCGGCGCGCCTTCCGTTACGGGCTTTTCGCCCAGCGCCCAGCAGCGTTCCAAAAAGCGCACCACGCCGGTAAGGCCTGCGGTGGTCCAGGGTTTTTCCGCTTCGATGGGTCCCATGAACATGATAAATACTCGCAGGGCGTCCGCGCCTTCGGATGCGACATAATCGTCGGGATTAACCGTGTTGCCGCGGCTCTTGGACATGCGCTGGCCGTCCTCGCCCAGTATCTGTCCCTGGTTTACCAAGCGGGAAAAGGGTTCGGATGTGCTGACCAGGCCTAGGTCAAAAAGCACCTTGTGCCAGAATCGAGCGTACAACAGGTGCAAAACGGCGTGCTCGGTACCGCCAACATACAGGTCTACCGGCATCCAGTAATCCACCGCGGACTTGCTTGCAAACGCTTCCGTGTTGCGTGGATCCAGGTAGCGCAGATAGTACCAGCAGGAACCCGCCCACTGGGGCATGGTATTGGTCTCGCGACGGGCAGGACCGCCACAGCGTGGGCAGCTTGTATTGACCCACGCATCGATAGTTGCAAGCGGGCTTTCGCCGGTGCCCGACGGCAGATAGCTTTGCACATCCGGCAGCATAACGGGCAGCTGGCTTTCCGGCACCGGAACCACGCCGCACTTTTCGCAGTGCACCAGGGGCATGGGCTCGCCCCAGTAACGCTGCCGGCTAAACAGCCAGTCGCGCAGCTTGTAGTTAACGGTAGGCTCGCCGAGCCCTCGCTCCTTAAGCCAGGCGCCTATCACGGTTTTGAACGCAGCTGTTGGCGTTCCGTTCCATTGCCCGGAATTTACTGCTATGCCCTCGCCTGCAAAACATTCGTCCGGGTCTCCGCATGCGCCGAGCCTGGCTTCCGGGCTGCCCTGGCGAGCAACAACCTGGATGATGGGAAGACCGAACTTTTGTGCGAATGCCCAATCGCGCTCGTCGTGGGCGGGCACGGCCATAATGGCACCGGTACCGTAGCTTGCTAGTACGTAATCGGATACCCACACGGGAACCTTGCGTCCGTTTGCCGGATTGATCGCATAGGCTCCGGTGAATACGCCGGTTTTATCTTTTGCAAGATCCGTACGCTCCAGGTCGCTTTTTTTTGCGGCGCTGTCCACATATGCAGCGACGGCGTCTTTTTGCGCTGCGCTTGCTATGGCTTGCACCAGGGGGTGTTCGGGGGCAAGCACCAGGTAGGTTGCGCCAAACAAGGTATCCGGCCTGGTGGTAAACACTTCCACGGATTCGCTGCGGCCGTCCAGCACAAAGCGAACGCTTGCCCCTTCGCTGCGGCCTATCCAGTTGCGCTGCATCTGCTTGATGGATTCCGGCCAGTTTACCTGGTCGATATCGGACAGCAAGCGGTCGGCATACGCGGTGATCTTGAGCACCCACTGGCGTAGTTTTTTTCTGGTAACTTTTGCGTGGCAGCGCTCGCACTCGCCGTCTATTACTTCTTCGTTCGCAAGACCAGTCTTGCACGATGGGCACCAGTTGATAGGCTTATCCGACTCGTACGCCAGGCCGCGCTGGTATAGCTTAAGGAATATCCACTGGGTCCATTTGTAGTAGGCCGCATCGGTGGTTGCCAGCTCCCTATCCCAGTCGTACAAAAAGCCCATGGCCTTCATCTGCTCCCGGTATCGGTCCACATTCTGTTTGGTGGTTACCGACGGGTGCGTTCCCATTTTTATTGCAAAGTTTTCCGCGGGCAGGCCAAAGGCATCAAAGCCCATGGGGTGAAGCACGTTAAAGCCGTTCATGCGCAGGTAACGGCTGTAGATATCCGTGATGGTATAATTTTCCACGTGCCCGGCATGCAAACCGGAACCCGAGGGAAAGGGAAACATGTCCAGCACGTAGGCGCGCTTTTCCTTGGGGAAAGCCGGGTCTTCCACTACGCGGTACGCTTTGTCGGCATCCCAGCGGGCCTGCCATTTTTTTTCGATCTCGGTGAACGGATATTTGGCCATAACGAACTCCGCTTGTCGGATAGGCGCCTGTTCTAGCCGCCAGGCGGCCAGAAAATGCCGCACGCCTTCATAGTAGCAGAGCGCTTGCACGGTGGACAAGCCACAGGCGGCCAAACTTGCCTAGTTCATGTATTTACGCGATATTGAATTGAGCTTCGAAGATAGCGCCGGGAGGATACATGGCAACGAGAAACGAAGAACTGGTCATATACGGCAAAACCGCTTACGACGGAGCAGGCGTCCGGCTCAAGCGGATTTTTTCCAGAGACGAGGCCGAGCGCTTCGATCCATTCCTTCTTCTGGACGCCTTCGGTTCGGACGATCCTTCGGAATACCTGCCGGGCTTCCCCATGCATCCCCACCGAGGTATAGAAACTGTAACCTACCTGCTTAAAGGCACGGTGCGCCACGCGGACTCGCTGGGCAACGCCGGTACCATAGGGCCTGGCGACCTGCAGTGGATGAGCGCCGGCAGCGGCATCATCCATGAGGAAATGCCGCAGGAATCGCAGTCCGGAGTTCTTGGTTTACAGCTGTGGGTCAACCTTGCGGCAGCAAACAAGATGCGTCCTCCCGCATACCGGGATGTAAGCGCGAACAGCGTTCCGAGCATTACGGTTGAAGGCGGAACGGTAAAGGTACTTGCGGGCACTTGGGGCGCGGGCCAGGTACGCGGGCCTGTAGAAGATGTCGCCGGGGACCCGGTGTACCTAGACATACACCTACAGCCAAGCGCTTGTATAAGCATCGATGCGCCAGCGGGCCGCACCGTGTTATCATACATTATCGAAGGATCACTGTATTCCGGCCAAGCTCCAGAGAGCCAGAGTAAACTGCGCGCAGCCAGTGCATGTATCCTGTATGGCCAGGGCAACCAGCTCACCCTGTGCGCAGGGCCAGAGGGCGCACGCTTCATTATTGCGCACGCACCGCCGCTCAAAGAAAGCATAGCCTGGGGCGGACCCATAGTCATGAACACAAGGGCGGAACTGGAAACCGCATTCCGCGAGCTTGATGAAGGCACCTTCATAAAGCATTAACAGTAGATGCTCAAAAACAGGATCAATTGATGGGCTATAAAGAGATAGAGCTGCGCGTTCCGATAGCGCACGGCGAAGAAGGCATACGCTCCCAGGCCCTGCACAGCGCCGGTGTAAAAACCGGCAGCGTTACCGTGCTCAGAAAAAGCCTGGATAGCCGGCATAAGCACGACATACGCTGGCAGGTGCTTGTGGGCGTTTCTTCGCCGGAGCTGCAAAGCGGCACGGAGCCGCCTGTGCCCAGCATCGAACCGGAATACAAAAAACGGGATACGCATGTGCTGGTCATAGGCACTGGCCCTGCCGGCATTTTCGCTGCCGACCGCCTTGCGCGCTCTGGCTTCCGGGTAAGCGTTTTGGAGCGAGGGCCGATGGTGGAAGCCCGCAAGCAGGCCATAGCGTCGTTTGAATCGGGCGGCTCTTTCCCGGCATCCGCAAACTATTGCTTTGGCGAAGGTGGAGCCGGCACTTTCTCCGACGGCAAGCTTAGTTCCAGAACCAAGGGCATACAGCCAAAACGTGACTACGTGTTCCATCGCTTGGTGGAAGCCGGAGCTCCGGCCGAAATACAGGCCATGACCCACCCGCACGTGGGTAGCGATAATTTATTTACGATTACGCAGAAGCTACGCACGATGCTACAGGAGCGCGGCGTGCGTTTCATGTTCGGCCAGGCGGCCACCGCATTCCACAGCAAGGGCGGTACAATTACCGCCGTGGAAACGCCGCAAGGCCCAGTGGAGGCCGACTACGTGCTGGTCGCCTGCGGTCACTCGGCCCATGACACCCAGCGCGCGCTCATGGCAGCCGGGGTACGGTATCAGGTAAAAGATTTTGCCATAGGCTTTAGGGCGGAGCACCCGCAGGAGTTGATCAACAGAGCCCAGTGGGGCAAACCGAGCCTACCGGGCGTTAAAGCCGCGGAATACCGGCTTGCATGCCAGGCAGACGGACAGGGCGTATACTCATTTTGCATGTGCCCGGGCGGTACGGTGGTGGCGGCCACGTCGGAGCC
>JAKQNL010000172.1 GCA_029565815.1 Spirochaetota bacterium
GTCCAAAGGTAAGGAGGCCATGAAAGCGTCTTCGTCGCCTGCTTCGACGATGGTAAGGCCGTCCGGCTTGTTCAGTCCCGACGCAATTTTGGCTACATAGCGGTTTGGGCCTGCGCCAACTGATACCGTTATGCCCGTTTCGTTATGGACAGCAGCTTTGATGGTTTGTGCAGATTGCACAGCTCTCCCCCACAGGCGTTCTGTTCCACCCATGTCCAGGCTTGCTTCATCGATGGACACGCGTATGACATCGGGCGTAAAGCGTTCAAAAACGCCCATGACGCACTGGGATAGTTCCGCATAGCGTTCCATGCGGACGGGCAAAAACACAGCCTGTGGGCACAGGCGCTTTGCTTCGGAAACAGGCATGGCAGAATGGATGCCAAAACGCCTGGCTTCGTAGGAGCAGGTTGACACAACGCCCCGCCGTCCGGGTTCTGCGCCAACTACCACGGGTAAGCCTTTAAGCGACGGATTGTCCAGCTGCTCTACCGCTGCGAAAAAAGCGTCTATGTCGATATGGAAATAGCGGCTCACAGCTGTGCGCCCACAAGGGCACAGATCCAGGGTTCGGCAAGGGCAAGGCTAACAGACAGTATGGCCAAAACCGGTGCCGGCTTGTGCGCCCGTAGCAGCATGCGGCTCTTGGATAGCGATGCTCCAAGCCACAGCGTTACCGGAGCTAACACCAAGGCCGACGGCAGAATGGAAGCAAGGCTTGGCAGCACAACAGCCGAGCTTAGGGCGATACGGCCGCCGGAAAAAACAGACAGAAGGTACGGAAGTATAGCCAGAACGGAAATGCACAATGCAAGAGCGGCGGCCGGAGCGGAAGCCGATCCAACCAAGGACAAAAGAGCGAGTACCATGATAAACGGCATGATAGCCGGAGCAAAAATACCGGCCAAGGCTCCAGACGCTGCAAGCAAGAGAGCGGCTGCGTGCATGCCGGAAACGCGCGCGGCTGGCCGTACAATGTCAAGGCGGCTGGCAAAACCGGACAGCGCATAATACATGAGCGCAGAAGACAGTGTTCGTACGAGTACACACAACCAAGCGATTGACATTTCCAGTGCATTTTTCGCTAGTACAGCGGAAGCAAACCGGTACGCAATGCGCATCAGCAACCACGACACAAATAGAGCAAGCAATACGAGCAGTAATGCAAGCATAGCTTCCCTAAATGCCTCGCGACGCTGGCGGTGCAAGGCTGCATACAAGAGCATCAATGCGACAGCTGCGCTCGATACAGCTACTGCGCTTGAGTCCGATAGCGTGAGGACCGAATGCGCCACAGGATAGCGAAGGTAGTTGATGTCGTTGCCGACGGTATCTGAAGGCCGCTCCTTTCCTATAGCTATAAGGACAGGGGGCATGGCTATATCCGAACCCATAGCCAGGGCTTGATATCCGCCTTGCAGCCAACTGGTAAGGCTGTGCGTGCCCTGCGTGATCCCCAGTGCGCTAAAAAGGCCGTCGGCCCAATCCTCGTTCCAGTGTATGCCCTGCGCTGTGAGCGCGTTTCGCACGCGTTGCAGAAAGGCAAGCGGAGCCTGGCGGCGCTGGCCCGATGCGCAGAGTAAACCATCCAGCGTACTGTCTATGAGGATTACGGCCGTAGATCCAGGATCGGCAGGAAAATCCGGCCGGGCGGAAAAAGCGCTCGAAAACAGCAAAAACGCCATGGGTTTTTCCAGTTGGCTCTGGGATACGCTTTCCAGTGCAGCCAAGAATGCGGCAAGCGTGTGGCTGTCCGCTCCTGGCTGTGCCACAACGAGCAAAGCCGGCCAGGGTCGTTCAGGCTCCGTTTCCTTGTGCGCGTCTACAAAAAACCATAAGCCTTCCGAGCTTTCCTGGTAACGGTCTGCCATGGTTTTTGCTGCGCGCTCAGTGTCTGCGAATACATCGCTTCCGCTTGCAAGAATATCCAGCCAATAGTCGGCGCTTGATGCATGATTTTCCTGGGCCATGGCGACAGGAAGTGCACAGCATGCTGCGAGGAAGCTTAAGTATAAGGGAGCAACACGCCGAAACATGTAAGGAGGATAGTAGTTTTCTCTGAGCGGGCGGTCAATACCGTTGTACAGGCCGGATTGTTTGGACTATACTACTATGGGTCCCCGCTACAGGGGTACCCGAGCGATGAGCGCGGGAGCTTTTACGGGGGCACGGGGGCATGGCTTCACAGGAACGAAAAGCGAACATCGAGCTTCCCGTAAAGGTCATTTTGACCGATGTGGGCACCACTTTCTTTATTAAAAACAAACGTAATCTTCGGAAATTCAAGTTGGCGGACAATGTAGAGGAATACGGCATCCTCTTGGACCGGTTCACGCCCGCAAGCCTACAGCGCATGATACTCATCGACTATGTTTCTAAAGTGGAAATTTCCAACGGCCAGTTTGTGACCATACGCCAGGAAGTCATGGACATAGCCAAGCTCATCATCTACTCCATGCTATACCGCCAGTACGACGCCTATATTTTCCAGCGCGTGCTTTCCAGCGAGGTGATAAAAAATTGGAACCGGAAGAACCCGGCCAATATTATCGACGACAAAACCAAGATAAACGACAGCTTCCTCCAAAACGTGATTCGGGAAAAAGCCAAGGATATCGAGGAAATCAAGCAGAACATCCTGTCTCCCATGTATGCGTTCATATCCAAGAACTCGAGCCTCTTGGCCGAGGAAAAGAATATCCAGCTACTACTATCGGAAAAATATCTTAACAACCTGCGGCCGTTCACCTGGTTCATCATTGCAAAATTCAAGGGCTCCGACGGCTACGATTCCCTCATCAAGGACATACGCACAAGCCTTGCCGAGTACATGGAAAAGGCCAAGATCGCCGAATACGTTGCGCTTAACATCATGGAGCTTGCGACCAACGCGGAAAACTCAAACTTAAAGCGCGAGGCAAAAGCCATCTTTAAGGGCGCCGTGGACATGAACGCTGTGCTGTTCGACCCGAACATACGCAGGCAGGTGATAGACTCGCTGGAACGCAAG
>JAKQNL010000175.1 GCA_029565815.1 Spirochaetota bacterium
CCCATGCCGCCAAGCTCAAGGGCGAGCACCGCCGCGCGGTGGCCGTGATCGGCGACGGCGCGCTCACCGGCGGCATGGCATACGAGGCCTTGAGCCATGCGGGTCAGCTTGGCTTACCCATCATCATCGTCCTTAACGATAACTCCATGTCCATTTCCCCCAATGTTGGTTCCATGGCAAGCTATCTGTCCAGGCTGTCGGCCACGGTGCGCTACCAGAATTTTCGCCGGGCGGTAGACCGCAGCGTGCTTATGATTCCCTTTGTGGGTAAGCGGCTTTTGGATGTGATAGTGCGCGCAAAGCGATCGGCAAAAGGCCTTCTGTTTAAGAAGGGCATTTTTTCCGAGCTTGGTTTTGAGTATGCCGGCCCCATAGACGGCCATAACCTGCCACTATTGTGCGAGGTGCTTGCAGAGGCCCGGGATATACGCAAACCGGTGGTTGTGCATGTGGTAACCCGTAAGGGCAAGGGCCTCAAGGAAGCCGAAGATGATCCGGCATCGTGGCACGGGGTATCGCCTGCAGTAAGCGGCGTAGTAGCGCCAGAAGGCTTACGCCTAAGCTTTACCGATGCCTTTGGCCAGGCTGTGCTCGCCGCCGCTCATAAGGATGCAAACGTGGTTGCCGTGTGTGCGGCCATGGCAAAGGGTACGGGCTTAAGCGCGTTTCAGCATGACTTCCCTGATCGATTTTTTGATGTCGGTATAGCCGAGGAACACGCGGTAACCTTTGCTGCCGGTATGGCGTCCAAAGGAGCAAAACCTGTGGTGGCCATTTACTCAACCTTTATGCAAAGGGCCGTTGACCAGGTACACCACGATGTAGCCGTGCGCGGTCTTCCGGTGGTGTTTGCCATGGATCGATCGGGGGCGGTGCCCGATGACGGCGAAACCCACCAGGGTATCTACGACATACAGGTTTTTAAGGCTGTACCGGGTTTGGCTATCCTAAGCCCTGCAAGCCGATCGGAAATGCTTATGGCTCTGGATTGGGCATTAAGCTCAGGCGGCCCGGTGATGATACGCTATCCGAAAGACAACTGTGCTCCCGATCGGCCGTGGCGGAATAGTCCATGGGTGATAGGCCAGGGCGTGCTAGCCATGCAAACCCCCGGCGCGCGCGTTCTTGTAGCGGCAGCCGGGCCTTTGTCCGAATCGGCTTTGCTGGCTGCGCAGCTGTTGGAAGCATCCGGCGTACATACCGATGTGGTGGAGCTGCGTTTCCTAAAACCTGTGGATACAGACTGGCTACTGTCCATTACGCGCGGCTATGAACTGTGCGTGTTCGCCGAAGAAGGCGTGCTGCACGGCGGTGTTTCCGGGGATTTGGCTGCTTTGGTACGGGAACATCAGCCGGAAAGTCGCAGTCTTGCGCTTGGCTTTGATGAAAAGCCCATGGCTCAGGCAGACCGGCTCAGCCTGCTTGCGCGCGCTGGTTTGGACGCACAGGGCATTGCCAAGGCAGTGCTAGCTGCCCTTACAAAAGAAAACAGCGATGCGGCTAAACAGCCAAGGCGGATTGCTTTATGACGACAGAACTACGATTGCCCCGGGGCCGAACTCTGGCCTTGGATGGACGCTTTCATGTTATGGGCATTATCAACACGACGCCGGATTCGTTCTTTGGCGACAGCCGCATGGGAACAACGGACGCCGTGGTGGACCGTGCCGCGGCGATGATACGGGACGGGGCAAGCATACTCGATGTTGGCGGGGAGTCCAGCCGGCCGGATGCCCAGTATGTGGGCGTAGACGAGGAGTTAGCGCGCGTTATCCCGGCAGTCAGTGCCATACGCTCGCGCTGGGATATAGCCCTGTCGGTGGACACGCGCAAGGCTCGGGTAGCCAGAGAGTCGGTACAAGCCGGCGCCGATATCATCAACGACATAGCGGCCCTGGGCGACGACCCGGATATGGCCGGCTTCTGCGCCCAGGCTGGCCTACCTGTGGTACTCATGCACATGAAGGGCATTCCGGCAACCATGCAGAACGAGCCGTACTACGACGACTGCGCCGCCGAGGTGCGCGCGTGGCTTGTTTCCGCGGCGGACAGGGCTATACAGGCAGGCATAGCGCGCTCGGCCATCGTGCTGGACCCGGGCGTTGGTTTTGGAAAACGGCTACAGGACAATCTGCAGCTTTTAGCTCGGCTTGATGAATTGGTTTGCACAGGCTATCCTGTTCTGGTGGGCTTGTCCCGCAAATCGTTTGTGGGCGCCTTAACCGGGCGGCAAGCCGATGGCCGCCTGGCCGGTAGCTTGGCCGCCGCCTGCGCAGCACGGATACGCGGTGCATCGATATTCCGGGTGCACGACGTGGCCGAAACGGTCGATGCTCTTACGGTACTCGACGCGTCCATAACAGGCACAGCGTAGCGGGAAAGGCGGACGGTCGTGGACATGAGCATCGGAGCCATAGCAAGCGCATTCAACCGTTATCTGCGCCCCGCCCTCGATATAGCCATCCTGGCCTGGCTCATATACAAAACCTATCGCCTCCTTATGAAGACGCAGGCCATACAGCTTGCAAAAGGCGCAGCCTGGCTTGCCATTGTGTACGCGGTAGCCTTTCTTCTTGGCCTGTCCACCCTGTCCTGGGTGCTTGGCCTTTTGGCTCCTGGTTTGGTTATAGCCCTGGCGATTATTTTCCAGCCCGAGCTGCGCAAAATCTTTATCAAGCTTGGCCAGGGCGGATTTTTCCGCCGCGGCAAGCGGTCCCGGTCTACCCAGCTAGATGCGGTTTTGCACGCAGCCGAGATACTGGCCGAGAAACGCCGGGGCGCGCTTATCGTGTTTACCCGCGTGGTAGCCCTGGACGATATTCTGGAACGCGGCACCAGGCTGGACGCCGAGCTGTCCAGCGCGCTTTTGTTATCTATTTTTGAGTACGACACGCCCCTGCACGACGGCGCGGTTATCATAAAAGAAGGCCGCATAGCCAGCGCCGGATGCTTTTTGCCCCTGTCCCAGCAGCAGGACATCATGAAGAGCTTCGGCACCCGCCACCGGTCCGCACTGGGCATATCGGAGGAATCCGACGCTGTGGTGCTGGTGGTATCCGAAGAGTCCGGGGCTTTGTCCCTGGTGTACGACGCACGCCTGTACTATGACCTGGATCTTGCGACCATCAACAAGCGATTGAGCCGGCTTTTGGATTACTCCTCGTACCCCAGCTCGGAGGACGCCGATGAGGAAGCGTAAGCACATTCTGAACCGGCTTTTGGAAGACTGGCCTGCAAAGGTTTTGTCACTGGCCGGAGCCGCCGGTCTGTTTTTCTTTTTCCAGCTGAACAAGCTGGAAGAGCGGCCACTGTCGGTGCCCCTTACGGTACATGCAAGCTCGCAGTACATGCCGGCCAGCCAGTATCCGCGCACGGTTCGGCTTGTGCTGCGCGGTGAACCAAACGCTATTTACGCCATATTGGAAAACGACCTAAGCGCTTCCATCGATCTGTCCGGCTACAGTTCGCCGGGAACCTGGCGGGTGCCGGTGCGCGTGGAACGTTCCGGCAGCGCCATCGGCATAGACCCCTTGGAGATAAGCGTAGAGCCGTCGGAGGTAACCCTTGCCCTGGAAGCTCGGCTGATCAAGGAATTGCCCATAACGCCCAGTTTTCAGGGTTACCTGGAGCC
>JAKQNL010000184.1 GCA_029565815.1 Spirochaetota bacterium
GAATTTATAGTCGGTATCGCGCGTAGAGCTTAGCTGCGCTATCCAAAAACCTATCGATGTCTTCTGCCCTGGTTGTTCTGCCGGTGGAAACGCGTATGGATGAAAGCCACAGGGCTTTGTCTGTACCCATAGCCTCCCAAACGCGGCCGTCACGCTTACCGGTGGAACATGCAGAGCCTGTTGCTACCGCTATGCCTTCTCCGTCCAAAGCCCGGGCCAGGGTTTCCCCGGAAAGACCAGGGAAGGCTACCGACATGATGTAGGGGCTGTAGCGGCTATCACCGGCTGTTCGACCGCGCGGCAACAGGGTGGCTCCTGCTATTGCACCGAGCCCTGTTGCAAGCCTGTGCTCCAGCATACGCGCATGGGCCAGGTTTGTATCGAGTTCGTTGGTAGCCCGCTGTGCCGCCCGCGCACATGCAAGAGCTCCTGAGACATTGGGCGTGCCTGAGCGTATGCCGCTTTCCTGTCCGCCGCCTTTTGCTAAAACCGGAAATGGCCGGTGCAGATACAGCGCGCCTATGCCACGGGGGCCGCCCAGTTTGTGTGCGCTCAAAGACAAGGCGTCTATGCCAAGTTCCAAAGGTTTTAGCCTTATTTTTCCGAAAGCCTGCACGGCGTCCGCATGGAAAAGTACGGGTCGGCCTTTGGATGATTCTGATATCGTCTTGGATAGTACAGTGAGCTGGTTGATTGCAGCGCTTTCATTGTTTACAGCCATGACAGAAACCAATACGGTATCGGGTTTCATGGCGTTTCCCAGTGCTTCGGGTTCTATGCAGCCTGAAGCATTAGGCTTGACCCGGATTATCTCTATCCCCATACGCGCAAGGACGGCTGCCTGCTCGTGCATGGACGGATGTTCCACCGCGGATATAACGACGGAAGCTCGCCCTGCTGCATGGATGGGCCTGGCAAGCATGGATAGGAGTACTATCGAGTTTGCCTCGGAACCGCCCGAACAGAAATAGAGGCTTTCTGCTGGCACACCGAGGCTATCACCAAGGGAAACGCGGGCTTCTGCCAGTGCATTTTTTGCAGCTATTCCCGGAGCATGGGCGCTGGACGGATTTGCGTACAAGTCCACAGCATCTTTAGCCATGCTTTCCATGAGGTCCGGATAGGGTACAGCTGATGCTGCCCAATCCAGATACAGGCGGTGCATGGGCTTACGCTGTGCCGTAACGGCGGTCGGGAATGCCTATCGGGCTTTTCCCAGATGCTGCAAAGTCCGGCCGCAGGTACAAAGCGCAGAAGCAGTGTCCGTGTTCCTGGATGTCCGCTTTGGCAAAGCTGCATGGGCATATAACGGATCGATCTGCACTGGCAGAGCCTTCGGTGTCGCGGCATGGGCATAAGAAATACCCGTAGCGGTTCCAGTTGATCGTTAAACCTTCCAGCAGACTGCTGGTAAATTCGGTATCCGGGTTAAGGACCCAGCCTTGCTTAGCGGCTACCATGTCCGCAAAGTGGCTCGTGGCCTCAAGGTCTTTTTCGGCCATGCTATATGCCCAGTGTGCGCTTCCAGTCGGCTTCTATAAAGCCAACCAGGTGCTCGTTTTCGCCCAAGGTTGCAAACGGAAAGGCAACGTCAGCCTGGTAGCGTTCTTTTAATATCCTTTTTGCTTCATTTTTGGTATCTAAAGGCAGCTTGTCCATGTGCACATAGCGGTAGGCAAAGCCGTTGGCTTCCAGAAAAGCCATGGCGCGTTTGCAAAAACCGCAGGTTGATAGGCTATACAAGGTAATGGACGGTGCCGATTTTTGGCCGCTTACACTGGTGTACTCAAGGGTATCGAGCATGCTATGGCCCTCCTTTGTGTGCGGTGCATCGCACCACACGGCTCTAGTATACAACCGTAACAGGCTTTTGAAAAAGCATAAAGAGGCTAAGTTTTGGCAGCATTGTGTTACGAAGCTTTGGGATGGATACAAATCGAGCTAGTCGCTTGGTGCAATGCGGGAAAGTTCTGTGAAGATACATCGATGGCACTATGGACTTTTTGGATATTTTATGTAGATGATTTGCAATAAATATATATGTAACAAGTAAATATTTTAAAGCTATCCCAAAGGTTCATAACACTAGAGAGGCGGGTTCCAGCTTTTCGTATATGTATCAACGTCAAATTTCCGTTTCAATCCAGCTGCTCCCATTGCGCGTACGGTACCAAAAACCGCTCGCGATGGCCAGGGCCTATCATGTAAGCCGAAACACCATGCCACGCCAGCCCAGCCGTTAGGATCCCGCCCGTCCAGGGCACAGCTATCGTTCAGATGCATGGCTGTGTCAAAAGCTGTATGAGGATCCTGGCTCCACGCAAGTATCATTTTGCCCCAGTACATGCGCATGTAGTTGTGTATGGAGCCGCTTGCCAGAAGCTGGTGCTGCGCTGCATTCCAGTATGGGTCGTGGGTACGGGCTGCAAGGAAATCGTCGTAGCTGTAGCGATAGCTGCGCGCGTCGGAAGCATGTTCGTTAAGGTTGATGCGGCTCCAGTCCGGTAAGCCTTCCCAGTGCACTGCTAGTTCTCCTGCATACCACGCATAGTTTCTACACAGTTCCCGCCTTATTACCAACTGTTCCAGAAAGGCAGCCCGGTCTTCCTGCGGACAATCCATGGCGCGCGCAGCTCTAGCCAGGGCGATCGGGGAGACTTGGCCATAGCGCAGGTATGTAGACAAGCCCGAAGTGCCGTCCGCGTTCAGGTCGTTTCTAGCCAGGTTGTAGCCATGTAATCCTGTGTCGATAAAGGTGTGCATGCGCTTATTGGCGGCTATGCATCCAGGAGCCGGGTACCGTTTTGGCCAAGCGTCAGCCGCTACGGCAGGCGGTTTTGTTACTTCACCTGTCCATGCTTTTTTGGCTCTGGGCATAGACAGTGCT
>JAKQNL010000192.1 GCA_029565815.1 Spirochaetota bacterium
AAGAGGTGGCCAGCCCCCTGGTAACGCTCACGGATTTCGCGCACACGGCCCTTGGCCAGCAATGCCCCGTGCCCCTGTGGATAGACGACGAGGGCACGGAAGCGCGCGACGCCGTGCTCATCGAAAAGGGGATACTAAAATCCTACATGCACAACAAGGAAAGCGCCGCGCGCATGGGCCACGAACTTACCGGCAACGCGCGCGCTTACGGCTTCTACGACGAGCCGCTTATCCGCATGCGCAACACGGCCATCCTGCCGGGCACAGACAAACTGGAAGACATGATCGCTAGCGTACAGGACGGCTATTACCTAACCAATTTCTCCAACGGCCAGGCGGATTCCACCAGCGAGTTCATGTTCGGCGTGGTGTACGGCTACGAGATACATGGCGGCAAGCTGGGTAAGGCCATCAGGGACTGCACCATATCCGGTGTGGCCTTTGACATGCTCAAAACCGTCAGCATGGTCGGCAACCAGATGAGCTGGTCATCCGGCGGCATGTGCGGGAAAAAACAGAGCATACCTGTCGGCATGGGCGGACCGGCCCTGCGCTGTCGCATCACCATAGGAGGACGGGCATGAGCACAGCCACGTTTAACGGAATGGACATAGCCCGTAGCGCGCTGCGGGAACTGGCACAAGCAGGTGCAGACAAGGCTGTGGTAAGCCTGTCCCGAGGCGAGCAAAACGAGCTGAACGTGGACGCTGGCGAACTGAGCCTGTACCGAAGCACGGTAAACTTGTCGCTGTCCCTCACTGCCCTGTGCAATAACCGCAAGGGATCTGCAAGCCTAAACCGCTACGACCCAAACTCCATTGCGGCAGCTGCCCAGCAGGCCGTTGCAATGGCACAGGCAAGCGAACCGGATCCGGCCAACGACATATCGCCGCAACGACAGCTAGAAATTTTCGACACAGGCCCCACGGAGCCGGAAGCGGATCTCATGTACGAACGGCTTACAGAGTTCGTGGACCACGCAAAAACGCGCTACCCAAGCATAAAGCTCGAGCAGTGCATCCTGGACTTTAGCCGCGGCCAATCATTTTTCGCCAATTCCAACGGAGCGGAATTCCAGGAAAACTCAGGCATCTACGGCTTCTCGGCTATGTTTACCGCCAAGGAAGGCTCCGACGCATCCAGTTTCAATTACTCCGGAGCCGCGCACAAGCGTCTTGACAAAGCGCTTAAGGACTGGGGCTCGGTGGACGAGCTTATGGCCCAGGCGTGCGAACAGCTACGGCTTAAGCCCGTGGAAGGATCGTTCGCTGGCGATATTGTCTTAACACCGGACAGCCTGGGCGATTTTTTGGGCATGATGGACGGCGTGTACCTGGGCTCGTACGCGATGGTAAGCGGATCCTCGCCCTGGAAGGACAAACTGGGCTCCACGGTCATCTCCCCGCTCATCACCATACGATCCGAACCGGTCGGCTCTGCCATAGACGCAGGCTATTCGTACACCGGCGACGGCTTCCGCGCGGAAAACTGCGTCATCATCGACAAGGGCATGCTTAAGTATTTTACCCTTGGCCTGTACGCGTCCAACAAGACCGGCAAAAGCCGATGCCCGTCCGGCGGCGGCGCTATCAGCATGGATGGCGGAACGCAATCGCGAGCGGACATCATCAAGGGCGTAAAAAAAGGCATACTGCTTGGGCGCTTTTCCGGCGGCAATCCGTCGGACAACGGCGATTTCTCCGGCGTCGCAAAAAACTCCTACCTGATAGAGAACGGACAGATCGTGCGGCCCGTTTCGGAAACCATGCTTGCAGGCAACCTGGCAACGCTCTTTGAGTCCGTGTCGGCTGTGTCCAAGGAGCGGGTAGATTTCGGTTCGAGCATACTGCCGTGGATACGCACCGGGGGCATACATATTTCCGGCAGCTGAGCCAATTTCAAAAATCTTTTACTTTTGAAATTGGCTTTGCGATTGCTCGCGCTTGCATAACATATTCGCAAGCGCTGCGCAAATCGCGTACGTTAATGTAGCTCTTTCAAAACTCGTCTGAATTTTGAAAGAGCCTCAGCTGAGCCAATTTCAAAAATCTTTTACTTTTGAAATTGGCTTTGCGATTGCTCGCGCTTGCATAACATATTCGCAAGCGCTGCGCAAATCGCGTACGTTAATGTAGCTCTTTCAAAACTCGTCTGACTTTTGAAAGAGCCTCAGCTGAGGCCTACGACAGCGCGGCAAGCGACTCAAGATCCAGCCGCTTGAGTTTTTTACGGAAGTTGGTGCTGTCGTCGGCCAGGATCTTGCGCAGGTAATCCATTTGGCAGCTTATAGCCTCGTCGTACAGATTGCGGTCCACCCCGTACCTGGACAAAAAATGCACGCGCGCCCAGTCCTTTGCGCCAAGCAGTCTTCCGCCCAGTATCGTAACGGTCATTTCGTAAAAGCCTATGGTTTTTCTTAGGATATCAAACTCTGTGTCGTAGCCGGGAATGCCGGCTTCGCGAAACTCGTAGTACAAAAATAATAGCTTTTCCAGATATGCCCGGTCGGACATCTGGCCTAACAGGTCGGCACTGCCCAGGATGGCGCCGGCATCTCGCTCCAAGGGCGTTTCCCAGTTTTGCTCCTGAAACTCGTTTTTCAGCCCGGTGGCCATGATAATACGCGCTATCCGCTTGGCCGATTCATCATCCAGGCCGAAGGACGGGCCGTGCTCAAGGACAAATTCCGCGGACCTGGCTACATGGCAGGCGGTAAAGCGGGCGCCAGTGCCTTCTTCCTCGCCGTAGCGGCGTATGTAGCCTACATCATGGCACAGGGCTGCTATCAAAAGATCACGCGCCAGGTCCTCTGGCAAGGGGCCGCGCTGTATAGCCCGGCCGTCCAGCATCCTAACCGTCGCAAGAAACACGTCCAGCGTGTGCTTGATATCGTGGTAGCCGGTATCACAGCTGTGGTATCCGTTAAAGCCGCCGCAAAAAAGCGCCTGGATACGGGAAGCGATGCCTGCAATTTGCAAAAAGCTTTCTTCTTCATACCGATTATTCCAGCACTGGGAGGCTTCTTCCACGACAGCCTGCGGGTTGGACGAATTGACAAGATCCGCAAGCTGGACATCGTGGACACTCTGCATGGAGACTACCCCCACTCTACCAATTAAGCTTATCGATAACATATATCATAGCACCTTGTAGCGCTCTGGCAAGCGTTTTTTCTCTTGTTGTTGCGTTATCCTTGCATTACGGTAGAACCGTTACGCAAAAGTGCAAGGCTAAAAACCAGCTACAAAAGCACAGGAGTTTACTATGGTATTCGCCAAACAGAAGCATTTGAAGCGACAGCACGCTGTCAACGCATCGTTGTCTGCTTGGATAGCGCTCTTTCTGTGTGCATGTGTTGGTAACGCTTCGCAGAGCGACAGCGGCACAGGCGACAAGCACGTGCTACCGGGCGGCATCGTACTTGTATCCGAGGATTTTGAATCAGGCCCAAACAGCATGAACGGCCAGGTGCTAGAAGAACCGGATGGCAACCGTTTCCTGCGTATAGTTCCCGGCTACGGAAGCTTTAGCCCGCTCAATGCGTACGGTTTGTATTCCGGCATCACGGATTGTAGCATAAGCTTTCTGTACCGCCGAAATGAACTATCTGCGGGCGACGAAAGGCTATCCATGGAGCTGTCGCTACGTAGGTCAGAGAACTGGGACTCGAGGCTTGAACTGAGCATACGGGGCTCCAGTGCCATGCTCGCACTGCGAACGGCAAAGGGCGACACAAACCTGGAAACCAAAGCCCTACCCATAGTCCTTAAACCCTACAGCTGGACCCGCTACGACATCAGCTGCGTTGGCCAGCTCTTGGTCCTCAGCGTAGGCTCCTACAGCCTGGAATGGAAGCTACCAGTGGTCAGTACTGGTTTTATCAGCTTTACGGGGCTGGAATCTTTTGACATCGATGAGCTTACGATATCGGTGCTCGATGCAGACAGAGGCGGCGCACAACGAGCTGCGGACGGATCCTGGTACCTCAATGCGCTAATGCCTTTTGCATCCAGCGGCAACAGCGTGCCCAATGAGCTTTGGTCCCACAAC
>JAKQNL010000214.1 GCA_029565815.1 Spirochaetota bacterium
CTCATTAAACATCTACGGCGCAGCATGTTTAGCCGACGGGCTATTCTCTCTCGCATGGAACTCGTGGATATCGACAAGGCAATCTGGGAAAAACAGGTATACGAGCCAACTGAAGGCGGTATGCACTGGAGCCAGCTGCCGCGCTATGCTTGTGCATAAAGCTGGCTTTAGTAGCCTGCAGGTGCTACGTTATCCCAAAGGTTCGTAACACCAAGAGGCGTTGCCTGTCGCTTAAAAGATTTTTTCTCTATGCCCCAACGAGCTCTGCCACAAGCAGCCTGGAACCACGCTTTTCCATTCGGCCAACATTAAGCCAACCATCTTTAACCAAAAAGCATTCGCCGGTGCGAATATCTTTAAGGGCTTGTAGCTCAGGCTGACGTTCCAGCAAAGCGCGCGCAGAATAGCGTTTATTCGTGCACAGAGGGCCCCAGTTAAAACAAGCCAAGTACAGAGCATCGTTCCAGAACAGCTCTGGCATTTCGCGTTCCATACCGTCTAAGGCAATCGATGGCTTTCCAAAGCATGCCGCATTGACGGACAATAAAAGCCTGGTATCTTCGATATCACTATAGCCTAATGCCGACAAATCATCGGAAATGGTGGTAAGCCCCCCGCAAACAGCCAACGCATCGAGCTGCGAGCGCCGTTCCGTTGCGGACAAGCGAGTACCACTTGCCCGAGCCAGGATGCAATCCGGATCGTTCACCCAGAGGCGGCCGTGCATAGGAGCGCGCAACATGGTGGAGCGAAGCGAGTTGCGTAAGCCCATCATGCTGCCGGTGCGCAAAAGTTTTCCTTCAAACCGAACCCAGAAATCACCGGTATCAGGGCCTATGCGCATGCTATCTACCGTGCCGATTCCCGCAGCCAACGGCATGCCACAGCCTACAAGGGTAGTTCCTTTTACGGCTGCAGCGCGTATTAGAGCCATGCCGTTTCTGAGTATTTCAGCCCGCGATAGCCCAAGTTCGTGGTGATTTGCCCCTCGCAAACATGCAGAAAAAAGGAAGTCTAGTTTCAGGTAGCGGAAGCCCCAGTCCCGGGTAATAGTTACTATAACTTCCGACAGGTACTCGCGAAAACGGGGGTGGGTTACATCGAGACCGTAGTAAAATCCCTTCCATGTCGGGTTTAATCCGGCACGAATTGATGCGCCCCATTCATCGCGCAGTACATATTCCGGATGCTCTCTATAAAGGCTTGAATTAGCAGCTGCGGAAAAAGGAGCTAGCCATAAACCAGGAATCATTCCCGCATCATGGATGCTGGCTGCAAGCTCAGCCATTCTTCCTTTGAATGCCGGAGCTTCATAAAGCCAATCACCGGTTGCCGCTTGCCATCCATCGTCTATCAGAAAAAAATCGAAGGGCAAACGGCTTTCTTTAGCAGCTTTCAGGTTAGACAAAATGATGGCTGGATTTATATGCTCGTAATATTGATACCAAGAACACCATCCCAATCGGTTTTTTTCTGGCGCTTGGTAGCCCGACTCTTTTGAAACGTAGGAAAAATATCGATCTGCCACACGATGCGAAGGACCGGTAGTGAAAAACAAGCCCGATAACTCGATCTCCTGGCTAGCTGATAGAACCTTCCGGCCAAAATCATAGATAATCTCAAAATAACTGCCCCTCTGGCGTTTAGGATGCAGATTAAGGATTATGTAGACAAATTGATCAAAAGGAGGGCATTGGCCTACCAAAACAGATTGGCCTTCATCCAGCTCCGTTAGGATAGTGTACATTTCAGATGACAACATGCCGGGTGTATTAGACGGCAAATTTGCAAGGTTAGAACTAACCATGGAAACGAGGCGGAAACGAGGCCTTAGTGGTTTTTCATGCATACGGTAACTACGAGTAGTCGACCATGACTGATACCCGTTGCGCAAGAAAGCTACCTTTTCAGGCACAAAACCTTCCAGAATATCTTCAAGTCCACGCCATGCCGGAAATCGCAATCGGGTAATCCGTAGGCTTTTATCCAAAAGGTTCTTCAGTGTAAGGCGATAGACTGTTCCGTCATCACTTTCTTGCTCGCGTATGCTTAAACATACCGACTCATTGCGGTACTGGGTACTTCCATCATCGCCGCGCATGGCCTCCAAAGCAGAATTTGCACGCAGCGTGCCGGATTTGGTTTCTATGGCTGCCCGCGGGAAGAGGCGCGCGAATGAGTGGTACAAGAAGCTAGGTATAGCCACGTATGACTCCAAAATTTTGATGTTACAGATGCTACCATGCCGAGTATAGCCAGCCATAGTCCACAGTCAAGGTTTCCCTAGTGTTACGAAGCTTTGGGATGGATACAGCATGCTATCCTCTAGCAACATGAAAAGACGCATTTCTTCAAATTATTGTTTTACATACCGTAATTATTTATATTAAAGAGAATTAGCTTCAACCCATCCCAAAGGTTCGTAACACTAGTGCTGCTTGCACGAAGCGTAGAGCTAAGGCATACTTGCCCCAGGGAGCATACGCGTGGAACAACAGCTAATCGTAAAAAATCTGCCCTTCATAAAAATCCTGCCGTCGTGGGCACAGGAGCTCTCCTACAAGTACCTGTCAAAAACCACCAATCTGTATCTTTTGCACGGGAACATACGGGATTTTTTGCCCCACAAGATGAACGAAGGAGAGTTTACCTTCGTAAAAATCCAGGATTATATATCGGAGGTGCTTTTCGGGAACCGGGATATCATTGCGTTTTGGGACAGATCTTCCGGGGTTAGTTTTTGCACCAGCGATATGCACAAGGCCTATCTAAAAGCAATGCGGGACCGGTATCCCGATGCAGACGATGAGATGCTATTTTCGGCGGATCCGGAAATTGCATTCCGCATGTTAGAACGATATTTCTTGCTCAATATTCCGAATAAAAAGCGCATCGTTCTCATTGTGGATTATGCAGAAACTATTTTGCCTGCTGGCGAAACAGCAAAGCTGGATGACGCAGATCGTTATTGTTTTGTTACACTTAACCGGTGGTCTCACGACCCTGTATTCACCAAGGGCGACGTGTCGGTGATATTGCTTTCGGAGAATCTATCCGAACTGAATCCTCGCGTGGTCGCTAGCCCGGCGTCCATCAAGGTGGAGATACCCATACCAAGCGAGGAAGTGCGAACATCCTTTCTGGAATTCCTGGAAGCCAAGGGAACCTTGCTACTGGACAAAGGCCTAAACTGCCACGCCGTCGGTGCTATTACATCGGGCCTTAACCTGGTCAATTTAAACCGGCTGGCCGCAGAAAGCTACCAGGAAGATCGGCCCATCAGCATGGAATACCTGAAAGAACGGAAGCGCGCCATTATAGAAAGCGAGGCCGGAGGGCTTTTGGAATTTCTGGATACCGAACACGATTTGTCCTACGTTTCCGGGCACGAGTTCGTGAAGCGCCGTTTTAAGCATGCGGCTCGTGCTCTCAAGCAAGGGCGTCTTGACGTTTTGCCTATGGGCTACCTGATAGCCGGCCCGGTTGGTACCGGCAAAAGCTTCATGGTAAGCGCTTTCGCAGGCGAAATAGGCGTGCCCATGGTCAAGTTCAAGAACTTCCGTTCCAAGTGGCAGGGTGTTACCGAGTCGAATTTGGAAAAAGTATTAACCATTCTTAAGGCTATGGCTCCGGTTGCGGTAATGATAGACGAGGCTGACGCATTTCTGGGCGACCGCGACCAGGACGGCGATTCGGGCACATCAAATCGGATTTTTGCACAGCTTGCAAGCTTCATGGGCAATACCGAATACCGAGGGCGCATCATCTGGTTTCTCATTACCTGCCGGCCAGACCTGTTGCCTATAGACTTAAAGCGCCAAGGTCGGGCGGAGGAACACCTTGCCCTCTTTTATCCAGAATCAGAATCAGAAAAAGAAGCTCTGTTTGATGTGCTGGTTAAAAAGCTGGATTTGCAAATCAGGCGCTTTCCAGTGTCGGACATACTGCGAAAATTCAAACACGAGTTTTCCGGTGCGGATCTAGAAGCAGTACTCATCCGGGCAAAACTAAAAGCGGCGATGGATGCAAGAGCCTATGTAAGCCGGGAAGACATGGAAGAAACTTTGGCGGACTTTGTGCCTCCCGCATATCCGCACGAGATAGAGCTACAGAACCTCGTTGCCGTCATCGAGTGCACCAGTAAAGAAATGGTGCCCAAGCGCTTTCAGAACCTGGACCGAACACGATTAGTAAAAGACATACAGGAACTGAAAAGCCTGCTTGGAGAACGCTAGCCTACGGTTCTTGTTTTGGCTTCTTGGATACTTTGAACTCATAGGCTATCAAGGCAAGCGCACCAAAGGTAACCGACAGGTCCGCAACATTGAGCACTCCGGTCCTCAGTTTTCCTATACCAAAATTGAGAAAGTCCGTAACTGCAAAACCGTTAAAGAGACGATCCCCCAGGTTACCAAGCCCTCCTCCTATTATGCAGGCCAGAAGGATGAGGCGCGTACGATCCTTCTCATAAATGGCGCAGTAATACAGGCCATAGA
>JAKQNL010000215.1 GCA_029565815.1 Spirochaetota bacterium
ACCCATCCACCGGATCGTGGCGTTTGGTGGGCACTTCCGCGGAGGGCCTTTTGTGCCACAAGCCATGTACGGTATCAGGCGGAGGCAAGTCGGAAATCTCTAAGCTTATCACCGATGCGATGAGCGACGGACCCATTGTAACCGCGGACTTCGCAGCAGACATGGCCGCGGTACGACAGATAATAGAAAAAAACTACGGATCGCGCTTTAAGGATCCGAAAGAAAACCACGGGAACAAGAGCCGCAGCATACTGTCACCAAAACGCTCGCTCGGCAGCGTTATAAAACTGTTATCTCCTTCCCCGCTCAACACCGACGAGTACAACGGGTGGCTGGCATCCATCCCGGAACGCGTCAAGGCAATGGTGTTCCTGGTTAAGCGTTTTTACCGCGAAGAATGGGGCAACGACTGGGAATCCCATTTCAGCACCGACGTGGTAAACGGCAGCGCGGGCAACGTTGTAAAATACCAGGGCCGGCCGGTTCAGGCTTCCTACCTGCGTGTCGGGTTTACGCCAGAAGGCTTTCGGTCCATACACAAGCTGCGCCAAGACTACATGCCAGCGCGCAAGATCCAGTGGGAAGACGATATCAGCGCATCGGTGCTGGTGCCCAAAGCAGCCCTACAGTGGCTGCCGGACGGACTTAAAGGCAGCGCGGTCAAGTTTAGCCGCAACTGCGAGGCGCGTTTCTTCCAGCGGCCGGACGACGCGGTGCACCGAGGATACGACAAGCAAGCGGAAGCCGACATGGCGCGCATGGACAACTTCATTTCCAATTTCGAGCCGCTATCCCGGTCCAAGGCAAAGGACATGCTCGAACATACGTTGGAATTGTCCGAATACACCGAGCCCATGCGAACCATGATCACCGAGGCGGAAGCTGACGAACGTTTCCGCTGGTTTGTCGTTTCGTCCAAGCCGCGCATGGTGGACGGCAAGCCTTCAAAAAATCCCCGATACCTGCAGCTGGATTCCAATTACACACGCCCCATCGACCGCTATCTGGCAGAGATTGGCGCGCGCCTGTTCCGCCAGGTACCCGACGACATGCACCTGTACCAACCTGTTGGCGCGGTACTGCCTGGCAGGCGAAACAATCCGCCGGAACCGGAAGCTGGCATCCGTCCGCTTGCCGTATATGCGCCGATTCACTACCAGGAACTGCCCGAGCTGTTCATGGACTTTATCTGCTCGCTTACCGGAAAAAGCCCATCCACCACCGGAGCAGGATCCGAAGGGGCATTGACCAAGGGCCCGTTCAATGCCCTGGTACCCACCGCCGACCTCAACGCGTCCTTGTTAGGATTCATTCTTGGCGGCTATGACGGATTCACCACGGCAGCCGGATACATTGGCCACAAGCACAAAGTTGAGCATGACGTATCGCTATTGGTTCCGGAATTATGGTCGCGCCTGTCGCCGGAGGAAAGGGATCCGGTTTTCCTCAAGCAAGCAGGATACCTTGAGCGCGTCGAAGACTTTGAGTGGAACGGAAAAACCATACCGGCAAGCCGGCTCGGGTGGCGCATAACGCCGCTGTTCACGTCGCACTTTTTGGGACGCATGTTCGACGCCCCAAGCGCTGTGTTCCCCATAGAAGTTTTGCGCCCGGAACTGCAAAGCATGGAATACTTCGCCGACGGCGTACTCAATATCGCAGAAGCCCAGGAACGCGCAGCCCGCGATTACCTGGCGGACGGTTCCATATACAACGCGATTCCGCCGCTTGCAGCAATTTTACACATCATGGCAAACGGAAACTGGAACGGGAAAACACTGCAAGATCCAGAACTGCGTCGTTTGTTCGACCCGGAGTATGTCCTGTCATCCCCGTGGTACAAACAGCGGCTTACCGCATACGCCAATTCCGAGCGCGCGAGGCTGGAAAACGCGGAACGCTATCTAAGCGCATTCCTGTCCGCTCCCGCAGGAAGGGATCAAAAAGAACTAACCCGAGTAGAGCGCGAACTGATACAGGTACAAAAAAGACTCGAGCACATAGCAAAACCATCGTACATAGATAGCCTGGCCGGAACCATAGGCTTGGATACAGAATTTGTCGAAGCAGAAAGGTAATACAATGAAAGCAACATTACTTATTAAGAACATATCCCAGCTTGCAAGCCCGACGGGCAATGACGCGGTCCGCGGTGCTGCAATGACAGAGCTTACATGCATCGATGACGCAGCAATCCTTGTGGACGTAGAAAAAATTGTTTGGGTTGGCAAGCAAAGCGATTTGCCAACGATACAGGATCCACAGCCGGAAGTTGTCGATGCTAGCGGCCGGGCGGTAGTGCCTGGCTTTGTCGATTCGCATACCCACTTCGTTTTTGGCGGCTACCGCGACGAGGAATTCCTGTGGCGCGCCAAAGGCTTGCCGTACATGGAAATTCACAAACGGGGCGGCGGCATAGCCAATTCGGTACGGGCAACGCGCGATGCTTCGCTTAACGACCTGGTTGCGCTTGGCATGACCCGCCTAGAGCGTATGCTGGAACTGGGCGTTACCACGGTGGAAGGCAAATCCGGATACGGACTGGACCTTGACACGGAACTGCGCCAGTTGGAAGCCATGGGCGTACTCGATGCGCGCCAGCCGGTCGATGTAGTACCTACATTCATGGGAGCCCATTCCATTCCAGCCGAATACAAAGGCAGGACATCCGATTACGTAAGCTGGATGATAGACCAGGTGCTTCCCCATATCAAATCACAAGGCATTGCAAAGTTCTGCGACATATTCTGCGAGAAGGGCGTGTTCGAACTAGAAGATTCCCGCCGTTTCTTAAAGGCATGCAAAGCTCTCGGCTATCCGGTAAAACTCCATGCAGACGAAATAGAACGCATAGGCGGAGCAGGTCTTGCAGCCGAACTGGGCGCAGTATCCGCGGACCACTTGCTCAAAGCATCGCCAGCAGATTTACACGCCATGGCGGAAGCGGGTGTTGTCGCAACCTGCCTGCCTTTAACCGCGTTCGTGCTCCGCGAACCATATGCCGATTCCAGAACGATGATAGATTCCGGCTGTGCCCTCGCTCTTGCAAGCGACCTGAACCCCGGCTCATGCTACAGCCAGTCCATCCCACTTATATTCGCTCTTGCTACCTTGTACCTCAATATGTCTATGGAAGAAAGCTTAACAGCCATGACGCTAAACGGTGCAGCTGCCCTGGGGCTAGCACATGAC
>JAKQNL010000217.1 GCA_029565815.1 Spirochaetota bacterium
GGTTGCAACCAGGCCTTCGTGCACGCCGACACGGAAGCGCAGCTCCTCGTTGCGGAAGCCCAAGCGGTTTGCTATGGAACCTTTGCGCTCCAAAAAAGCCAAGGCCGATTCGACGGCCCGGCGGGGATCGTCCTCGTGCACGTCCGGCACGCCGAATACGGCTACCAAGGCATCGCCTATGTATTTTTCCACCGTGCCGCCGTTAGCCCGGATGATTTCCTCAAAAGCGCCAAAAACCGCGCTCATGACGGTATCCATCTCTTCCGGATCCATGCGCTCGGACAGGCTGGTAAAGCCTTTCATGTCTGCGAAAACGATGGTTGCGTTGCGGCGCTCGCCGCTTTTGATGGGGCTGCTCATACAGGCGGAATTGTAGCCCAAAAACCGGCTTCATGCACAGTGCGGGCAGCTAGGAAAGAGCCTCCGGCGACAGGAGGGCACGATGCTCCGGCAGGAGGTGCATCCATGCTCCGCTTGCTAGGCCCAGGTCCTTCAGGTACAGCCTGCCTATGGCCACCCGCTCCAGGGCCGTGCAGTGGTTGCCGGCAGCTGCGAGCATGCGCTTAACCTGGTGGTATTTGCCCTGCTCCAGCACTATGTCCAGTTCGTGTTCGCCCGTTTGCTCGCAGGATATGGCCCGCAATGGCCCGTCCTCGTCGTGCAGTTGCACGCCCTGGAGCATGGCGGAAACGAGTGCAGCGTCCACCGGCCGGGCGGTGCGTGCGTGGTACAGTTTTGGCACATGGTGCTTTGGGGAACTTTGACGGTGGATGAAAGCGCCGTCGTCGGACAACAAGAGGAGGCCGGTGGTGTCGTGGTCCAGCCTGCCTACCGGCTGGACGTTTCGGTTTCTGCACAGATCGTCCAATAGGGATAGCACCGACGGGTGGTGGCTTGGTCGGGACGAGCATTCGTAACCGGATGGCTTGTTCATGGCCAGGTACAGTTGTTCGCGAAAGGGTATGGATACGCTGCCAACCGTTAGCTCCAGGCCTTCGGTGCTGTATGTTTGTGACCAATCTGGTGCGATTTGTCCGCCTATGCGCACGAGGCCCTGTTCCACCGCGGCCCGGCAGCTTTTTCTGGAGCCAAAGCCCTGCGACTGAAGTATTTTGTCCAAACTCATAGCTGCCATGACTACCTCTAAAGGGGACATCTAAAAAAGGCCGAACCACAGTGTGGCCCGGCCTGTAACGATTGCGTGTTTGTACGGCTTAGTTAGCCGGCTCCATGTTCTCCACGCGCCAGTACCAATCGCCGTTGTCTATGTCGATGTGAACCAGGAAGCAGCCCGATCCGTCGGCGCCTTCCATGGACGTGATGGTTGCTTCCTGGCCGACGTATTGCATCATTTCGTCGGCCCAGTTGTTGCTCTCGTCTATATAGCGGTGCGCGCCGACTATGACCCGGTCGCCTACCTTAAAGCCGTAACTGCCGGCCGCGCCGGATCCGCGCAGGGTAAGGTTGCGCACGCGCCACACGTAGCTGTTGCCGGTTACCCGAACCACCAGGAAACCCTGGCTGTCGGCAGCCACCAGTTCGGTGATGGTTGCGCTCTTGCCGACGAACTTGTTCATCTCGTCGGTCCAGTTAGCGCCGCCGTTTATGTCGTCGTGCTTGCCAAGGATGACCACGGAACCAACCTGGAATTTGCCGTAGGTTTCTTCGCCTTCGATGTACTCATATTCGCTGTCGTAGTCTTCGTAGTCGTAATCGCCGTAGCCGTAATCGTAGTCGCCATACTCGCTGTCATCGTAGCCGGTATCTGCATAGCCTTCCGGAACGAACCAGGGCAAATCGTCATCCTGCTCTTCGGCGAAAAAACCGTCCGCGGTCTTGAATCTGGGCGGCAGGCTTTTGGCCAGGGCGGCAAGCGGGGTGGCTGCGGCTTCGCCAAGCAGTTCTATGTCACCTGCGTTTACAAAATAGGTGAAGGGTTTGAGGGCGGGGGGGAAATCTTTTGGCAGCCAGCTTTCGCCGGGGGTTGCTGCCAGGTTGTGTTCCCACACCACGCAGAACGGCAGGGAGCCTTCCGAAACGGAAACATAGTAGCCGACATCGCCTTTTTTTACTTTTTCGTAGCTGCGTACCGCGACTACTTTTTCACCCACACGGGCAGCCATGGTTACATAGGCAACATACTGCTCTTCGCTTGCGAAGGCCGAGCGGGGAAAGGCCGTTGCGGTAAAGGCAAGCCTGGAACCGGGCAACCAGCCGGAGGTACCGGAGCCGGTTTTTACCTGATACCAGATGGTGGGTATGCCGTCTATGGAAACCCGTTTTTCCTGGGACGACTGGATGAGTACCGGTTCGCCGCGTTCGAAGGTGCCGGCAACCTTTTTGGAGTCTATAGCTGCTGTGGAATAGATAGGGCTGTCGCCGCTTAAAACAGCGACGGTCGGTTTTGCCTGGGCAAAAAGCCCGGCTACGGCCACGAGCGCCAGCGCGGCCGCGCTTATGATGTGTTTGCTTCGCATGATACCTTCCTAGCTTTGTCGGTTTGTCTGTGTGTCGACACTTAAACTATAGCGCGGCTCCCGGGTGGGTTCAAGCTACAGCGCCTACTGATGGAAGGTTTATGCCTTGCCTATGCAGCGTATGCTCGGCCCGGTCAGTTCCATGCGAAGGGGGAAATCTTTCGGCATCAAAAGCTCGGCTTCTCCGTCCATCTGTACCAGGAGCTTTGCCTTGTA
>JAKQNL010000243.1 GCA_029565815.1 Spirochaetota bacterium
TAAAAACTGCAGTTTTTAGAGGTCTTCCTAATAAAACACCGTGTTTTCGGCCGAAAACACAAGGGCACCTTAAAAGCCAGAGGGTTTTTAGAGGTGCCCCATAGCCAAACTTGCTCATATAGGCCTTTGCGTCGTACTATAAGCCTACACCATGGCCAAAAAACGCAAAACCGGTTCAACAGCTGATGGAGCCCCACTCATTATCGCGTTCGTGCTTACGCTGGCAGCCATGGTCACAGCGGCAATCGCACTGAGCCACAGGTCAAGCGTGCAGCCCGTTGCTCTAGCACCTGCTGTAAGCAGCCCGGCAAGCCAAAGCAGTGCACCCCCAGAAAAACCTTCACTGCCCTTGGCTCCTCCAGCCAACCCAGCCCGGATCAAAGGAAAGCTGATATTCGTCTTGGACGATGCAGGCCACAATGTAACCCAGCTGCAGCCGTTCCTCGAACTGCCCTTCCCTATTACCGTAGCCGTGCTGCCGGGTCTGCCGTGGTCCAGCGCATCGGCGAAAATGGCCCACGCAGCGGGTAAAGAAGTGATACTGCACCAGCCCATGGAAGCCATAGGGGGACTCGATCCGGGGCCGGGTGCAATAACCTTGTCCATGGAAGAAGCCCAAATACGGAGGCTGGTGCGCGACAACCTGTACTCGGTTCCGGGGGCCGTGGGCATGAACAACCACATGGGCTCGCTTGTAACAGCGGATGAACGCATCATGGCCGTGGTACTCGACGAGGCCAGGCGAGCCGGCGTATACTTCATCGATTCTTTGACCGTAGGCGATTCCGTGGTGCACTCCGTGGCTTCGCGTATGAACGTACCAGCATGGGAGCGCAGCGTGTTTCTAGACAACGTACCCGACAGATCATCGATTGCCCATTTCATAACAGAAGGAACCAAACTGGCCGAAAAACGCGGCTATGCTGTGATGATAGGCCATGTGTGGTCTGCCCAGCTTGCACAAACTCTGGCCGAGCTGTATCCACAGCTTGTAGAACAAGGCTTTTCCATGTCTACCATTTCCCAAATCATGATGGAGCGCGACGATGAGGGTTTTGGGGATTGAATCTTCCTGTGACGAGTGTGCGGCAGCGCTTGTAGAAGACGGCCGCCGCGTTTTGTCCTCGGTAGTAGCAACGCAAATCGCACACCACGCCCAGTGGGACGGGGTTGTTCCCGAAATAGCATCGCGTCTCCACGTGGAGTGGATAAGCGCTGTGGTTCGGCAAGCCCTGGATGAAGCCGGGCTTTCGCTAAGCCAGATAGACGGCGTGGCCGTTACCAACCGGCCCGGCCTTGCAGGCTCGCTCTTGGTAGGCTTATCGTTTGCAAAAGCGCTTGCATGGTCCATAGAAAAACCCCTGGTAGGCGTAAATCATATTCTTGCCCACTTGTATGCACCGCTCCTTAGCGAGGATATACAGTGGCCGTTTATGGGCCTTGTGGTTTCCGGCGGGCATACGCTCATCTGCCGCGCCGACGGGTTTGACGACATAACGGTTTTGGGCACCACCATAGACGACGCTGCCGGCGAGGCTTTTGACAAAGTTGCAAAGTTTTACGGGCTGGGCTATCCGGGAGGTCTTGCGGTGGACAAGCTTGCAAGAAACGGCGACGCGCGCGCATGCAAGTTCCCGGTTCCAAACCTGTACAAGGGCGAACACCGCTACGACGTTTCCTATTCCGGACTAAAAACCGCAGCCATACACCAACTGGACAAGCTGTGGGATGATGCGTATCCGCGCAGTAAAGAAAACATAGCGGCTGCTTTCGAGAAGGCCGCCGTAGACATGCTGGTTTCCAGGCTACAAAAAGCGCTGGCCGACACGGGCTTACGTACCGTGGTCGCAGGCGGTGGCGTTGCGGCCAATACCTACCTGCGCGAGCGGCTTGCCAAGCTTCCAGGCATACGGGCAGTGTATCCTCCACTTGCGTACTGCGGTGACAACGGCGCAATGATAGCAGGTCTTGGCGGCATGATGCTTGCCCGTGGGGATAAGGACGGCCTGGAACTGAACGTGTCACCCCGGGTGGCTGGCTTCAAGAAAAACGGCCGACCATAGGCACACGCTAGGTGCTTGACCACAGAGCGCCCAAACGTATATGAAGGTTATGCGAATGGATGGCCGCGCTGTACGCGCTTAAAGCCACCAACGCTGCGCTACAGGAGAATCCCCCTACATGGAAACTAAGCTCGCAAACCCAGGCCCCTTGGGCCTTGCCGCGTTCGGCATGACCACTATCCTTCTTAACCTGCACAACGCCGGCCTCTTTCCCGTATCTGCCATGATCATGGTCATGGGCGTGTTTT
>JAKQNL010000257.1 GCA_029565815.1 Spirochaetota bacterium
TGCAAAGGCTGCAGGATGAGGTTGCGCGCGTAAAGCGGCACTCAGGCAGGGCCGGCGTCATCATGATCGATGTGGACCACTTTAAAAACTTTAACGATACCTATGGCCACCTTGCAGGGGATGCCGCCTTAGAGACGCTGGCGGATGTGCTTCGTTCCGTGGTCCGTACCGGCGATACCATAGCCCGCTTTGGCGGCGAGGAATTCGTGGTCCTCACCCTGGAGTGCAACGAGGGCCGGCTATTGGAAGTGGCCGAGCGCATACGGGCGGCGGTAGAGGCTGCGGTCATCACCTGGGAAGACCAGGAACTTTCTATAACCATCAGCTTGGGCGCGCGCGAATTCGCCGTAGACGACATAGCCGGTTCCCGCACCATAGTAGCAGATGCAGACAAGGCCATGTACGAGTCCAAGAAAAACGGCAGAAACCGCGTTACGCTCCACATGCCCGGCTTGTTTCGGCTTGCATCCGCCTTGCGTTCCAAGGCGGATGATGAATGAATAGAAAAACGCTGTTCATTCGTGAACGGGATTCGACGCTCAATGCAATGCTTAAGTTTTTGGTGCTAGGCGGAGCCTTAGCCTACATTCCGAGTGTGTGGCTGTCCATACAAGAAGGTTTATGGCTGGTGGCTTTTGTCGATACGCTTGCATACGTTATGGTAATCGTATCTGCGTTCGCTCCCTGGGTTTCTTTCCGCGTAAAGCTTGCGCTCATCGTTTCGCTTGCGACGCTCATAGGAGCGGTGGTGCTCATACAGATAGGCCCGTACGGCGCAGGCTACGTCTGGCTCTTAGCTGCACTGGTGCTGTCTGCGCTTTTTGGCCGCACCCTGGGCGCCCTGTGCGTCCTTGGTAGCATTGTAGCCACTCTTTTGTTGTGGGCATTTGCCCCGGCCCTTGGCATAAAGGCGGTACAAACAAATCCGCTTACGGTTTTCGTGATTGGCACTAACCTGGTGGTCATAGGCGTTGGCCTTGTTATCGTGATACGCAGCCTCCTTGGAAAGCTGGAGCTAACCGTATCCGAACGCGAAAATCTGTCGCAGGACTTGGCCCGGGAACTGGAAATGACCCGAACCCAAAGCCAGGCACTATCGAATGCGGTAAGCGCCAAGGAAGTGCTCCTTAAGGAATTGCACCACCGCGTTAAAAATAACTTACAGGTGGTTATGAGCATCATTTCCATGGCGCATGAAGGTGATGACGACCCATGTGAAACTACCAAGCGGCGGGTGCGCGTTTTGTCTTTGGTAAACGAATTGGCCCTTGCCCGCGACGATGTTCCGGCGGTGGATGCAGGCGAATTGTTTAGGACGCTGGCTGCGCGTCAGCATGAAAGCCGCTTTCCAAAGCCACCGAAGGTGCTCGTTGACGTGCGCTCATCCTGCGACCTGGATCCGCAAAGCGCAAGCCTTGCGGCCTTGCTTGCAAGCGATTTACTTGCCGTGTTGTGCCCCTTGTCTAGCAGTTTGATACTGCTTGTCCGCTCGGATGCGGCCTGCCACGCATGCGTGGAAATCAGGCTGCCACCCGGAGTTCCAAGCGGTGAAGCAATGGTAGCAAGTGTGCTGGATAGGTCTTTGGCAAAAGGCTCGCTTCCGGAAGTGGAAGCTAAGCCCTTGCCAGCAGAAACCGGCCTTGGAGCGGGAGCAAGGATCTTCATCATGCCCTAGCGGGCATGATGTCACCAGCCTTGCAGGCAGGCGGGGCACACAGGCATGAGCTCGGTTACACAATGCTCATGCCCTAGCGGGCATGATGTCGCCAGCCTTGCAGGCAGGCGGGGCACACAGGCATGAGC
>JAKQNL010000272.1 GCA_029565815.1 Spirochaetota bacterium
GGAAAGACGCTGCTTGCGCGAGCCGTAGCCGGCGAAGCCCAGGTGCCGTTTTTCCGCATGAGCGGAGCCGAATTCGTGGAGATGTTCGTAGGCGTTGGCGCTGCACGCGTGCGCGACCTGTTCCGCCAGGCGCGGGAAAAAGCTCCATGCATCGTTTTTATCGATGAGCTGGATGCTATAGGAAAAAGCCGCGTGTCCGGCATGGTAGGCGGCAACGACGAGCGCGAACAAACCCTAAACCAGCTGTTGGTGGAGATGGACGGATTCGACGCAACCAGTGGCCTTATTATCCTGGCGGCAACCAACCGCCCCGACGTACTGGACCCTGCCCTGCTACGACCAGGGCGTTTTGACCGCCAGGTAGGCGTCGACCGCCCGGACCTGGTCGGCCGCGAGGCCATACTGCGCATCCATGCTGCAAGCGTAAAACTGGATGCATCCGTAAACCTGGCAGCGGTTGCCCGATCGACCCCCGGCTTTGTGGGCGCCGATCTTGCAAACGCAGTCAACGAGGCAGCCCTACTTGCGGTACGGGCCGGCCGCCAAACCGTGCTCCAGGTGGACTTCGAGAGGGCAGTGGAAAAAATCATGACCGGCCTGGAAAAAAAGAGCCGCGTCATGAACCCCGAAGAGCGCACCGTGATAGCCTACCACGAGGCCGGGCACGCCCTTGTAGCAGCCCATACGCCGGGTGCGGATCCGGTGCAAAAAATCAGCATAGTGCCGCGCGGTTTTGGGGCGCTGGGCTTTACCCTGCAAGTGCCGGTGGAAGACCGATACATCGTTACCGAGGACAAGCTCTTAGGAGAGATGGATGTGCTCCTTGGCGGCCGGGCGGCGGAAGATATCGTATTCGGCCGCGTATCCACCGGGGCGGCAAACGACATAACCCGGGCAACCGACATAGCCCGCCGCATGATAACCGACTACGGCATGTCCGAGCGCTACCGCAACGTTGCACTAACCAAGCGCGGCGCCGGCATACTGGGCCCTCAGGCTGAACCGGTGATGAGCCGGGAATACGGCGAGGATACCCAGCGCTACATCGATGAAACCCTTGCAAGCACCATGGCCGGTCGCTATGAGCGGGCAAAAACCATACTGGTCGCGCATAGAAACGCGCTGGACCGCCTTGCTCACAGCCTGTTGGAACGGGAAACCGTGGATGCATCGGAATTCAAGGCCATAGTAGGACTGGACTAAGCAACACACTTTGCGATACACTTTACCACGTGGGACAGGCTCGGTGCTTACGGGTCTATCCTCGTCGTGGAGGAACCTCATGCGCTTAAACACTGTATCCAGATGTGCAACACCCGTTACGCTTGTAGTCGCCCTAAGCCTACTGGCGGCAAGTTCTATCGCCCTGGCGTCCTGCGCCCGCTCGGAAGCCGGTAATGCCCAGACCGCGGCGCCGCGCGTCATATACTCGGCCCACACCCAGAACTACGTACCCTACGGGTTTGTGGACGAGGCCGGCCAGTCCGACGGCTTTGAGATAGCGGTGCTGAAGGCGGTGGACGCCCTGTTGCCGGACTACGAGTTCCGTTTCATGCCCACCTCCGACGAAGATCTGTTCGTGGGCCTGGAGACCGGCCGCTACCAGGTGGCCACCAAAGGCGCTTGGGCCACAGCCGAGCGCAGGCAGAAGTACATCTTCCCGAAGAACCCAATCGCCGCCAGTGTCATAGGTATAGCCTTTAGGAGCGAGGACGCGGGCACGATACAGGACCTGGATAGCTTCGCACAGTACAGCGGCAAGCTCGTGCCCATATCCCCGCAGAGCGCCCAGTACACCGTCGTGTCGGACTACAACGCGGCCCACCCCGAGCATCCTATCACGCTGGTTCCGTCCGATGTGTTCATCATCAACGACGCATACCTGTGGGTGCTGGAGGGGCGTTACGACGCATTTTTCGACATCAAGCTGTCGTACCAAAAAAACGTCGTGGCGGACGACGGCCCATTCCACAATCTGGCCTCCAAGCTGGCCTACGTGCCCTACAAGGGCATTCCAACCTGGCCGCTGTTTGCCAAGGGTGAGCAAGCCCTGGCCGATGCATACGACAAGGCCATCGAGAAGCTACGGGCCGACAGCACCCTGGCCGAGCTGTCCATGCGCTACTTCGGTGAGGATATCTTCAGCTACGCCGACTAGCATACCAGACGGAGAACAGGAGTAAGCGTGGACAGGCCTTTCAATGCGCTCTATATACTGGAAGTCCTGCCGCGCCTGTTAGCCTTCTTGCCGGTCACGCTTGGCGTAACGGCCGCAACGGCAGTCCTGGGTACTATCCTGGGCCTCATTC
>JAKQNL010000244.1 GCA_029565815.1 Spirochaetota bacterium
CGCGGGCGCATGCGATAAAAGTTTTCACGTCCTTTATGGGCACGATACGCCCGACCAGTCCTACGGTAAAACCTTCGTGCTTCTGGGGCACTATAGTCGCAAAGCGATCCAGGTCGATGCCGTTCGGCGTAACCAAAGCCCGAGCGGGGTTTGCCCCAAGGGCAAGCTGCTTGCGCCTGTTTTCCTCAAAGAGCGAGGTAAGCGCGTCGGCGCCCACATAGCACAGGCGGGCAAATCGCTCGTATGCGTCTATCCACATATCGCGCTGGTAGCCCCGGACAAAATCGGCTTTGCGAATTTCCATCTCGCGTTCTTTGTGGTACAGGCCGTGTTCGGAAAGCAGAAAGGGAGAGCCTGTCCTAACCTTGGCCGCAAGGCCTGCAAGACCCGCAAAACCCGTAGACAGGCTCTGGTACACATCGGCTTTTGGCGCAGGCACGGAAATGGCCGCAAGCATCATGGCATATACCGATTTCCACGCCCAATAATAATCCGAAAACGGATACAAGGGATTGAGGGCCTGGTTTGATGCCACCAGGTAATGCCACAGCTTCTCGTCGGCCAAAAGGTCGTCGATGGTAACCGGAGTCTCGTCGATGCGCCGCACGAATTCCGCAAAGTGCGCCAGGGCTTCCTTGGGGTCTGCGCTTAAAAAGCCAAGCATGGCCCGGGCAGTTGCGCGCGCGTGCGCTGTTTTTCTGGGCCTGCCAGGTGGCAAACTTATAACCACATCGGTGTGGCCAACCACGTTGGCCGGCAGCTTGTACTTGAGGCTTTGCCCGGCTTCCGGCGACAGGCTGTACACCTGGTAGTCGAAATCCGGCAGGAACGTGATAAGGTCATGGAGCCAGGAGCTTACCCCGCCGGTGATGTACGGATAGGAGCCTTCCGACAGGACGCATACCCTCACCCGCTTATCGCTCACAGCCACCTCCGGGCAGCCTGGCTGAGCCGGCCCATGTCCAAAGCGCCCACTTCCTCGAGGCGGCGCACCACAGCCCGTAAGCCTTCATAGTCCCGCACCTGAAACTTGAGGTCCGCAAGCGCTTCTAAAAGGCCCGGGTCGTTTGGGTAGCTTTTAAGCGCTTTTTGCGCTAACTGGATAGCCGTTTTCGTTCGACCCATCAGCAGTTGCAGTTTTACGGCAAGCTTCAGGCTATCGCAGTTCAGCGCCTTGCGGTCCGACAGCACTACGAGTGCCTCAAATGCCTGGCGCAGGTAAAATATCCCAAGGGTCTCGCGCACGCCAGTTAACTCAGCCAGTTCTGAATATAGAATCGCCTGCATGTACTGGTTATTATTTTTTCGCGCAGTATCGATGGCCTTCGCGTAGCGCACTTCCATCACGGACATGCTTTCTGCCGCGTGCAGGGCTGTTTCCTGATCGCTGGAATCCAAAAGCCCCTTAAACGCGCGTCCTAAAGCCAAATCGCCCTTACCCGGGGACCAGCGCGCAAGGGCCCGGTCCAGATCCGCCGGGTCCTGGGGCTTGGATGCAAGCGGCCGAACACGGCCTGCAGCCTCGTACAGGTCTTCGGGTTCTGCAGCTCCGTTCAATAGGCCCCGGATGGCCGCATCGGGGGTGCGTATGCGCGCAAGGCCGGGCCTGCCTCTAAAGCGCTCAAAGCCGGATCGGTCTGATTCCATGCTATGCCTGCATCTCGATGAGTAGTTCCGCCCTACCCGTCATGTCTTCCGACGACTGGTCTGCAGCCCGCCTGGAAGCAAAACCTATGCGCAGGTCCAGGCGAACCTCGCGGTCGGCTATGACGGGCGGCTGTGACTGAAGGGCCGCCAGGGCTTCTAGCGACATGCGGGACACGCCGTCCTCGCGCAGGCCTGGAATCAGTATCGCTATCTGATCGGATCGCTTGTACTGGCACAATTCGATTGCAGCGTCCGTACCGGAGAATACCGAGCTTAGGCTCGATACACATGCGCGTTCCGCGGCCGGCCCAAGTTCTTGTATCATCGAACGCAGGTTGTCTATCTGGCACAGGATGAGGCTAAACGGGGTTTCGCGGCTAAATGCATCAGCCAAGAGCGCGCTAAACTGGCCGTAGGAAGGAATGCCGCTGTGTGCATCAAAATCACTTTCGCGGGCAAGGCGTTCAAAGCGAACAGCTCGTTCCAGGTATGGCCGGGCAAGCTCCAGAATGGCGGATAGAGCCCGCTCGTTGGACTCGGTGTACGCGACAAACGGCATATCCAGTGCCACAAACACACCCCAGCTATGTTCTGCCGGCCCAAGCGGTAGGGCTAGTACTACCCGGCCGTCGTCCATCTTAGCCAGGTACGGATCCTCCAGCACCTGCCTGAGCGTAAAGCGGCTTGCGTTGCGGAACGCCCAGCCTTCAACGCTGCCCTCCAGTGGCCTCGACGCGGGGGCCGGCGAATCGCCATACCGGGCAACCAATTCAAGCTGATCGGCGCGCTCATCGTAGCGATAGACTGCACCGGAGCGAAGACTGGCAAAACGGTTTGCCAAAGCCAAAAGACCGCTTGCAAGCTCACTGACCGAACGTGTGTTCAGACCGCGCAGGTGCTCATGCAGGAGGGGCAATGCGTCCTGGGCGGATAACAACTCTTTTTCATAATAGGCGTTGACTATTTTGACTGCTTCCAGCGTGCGTCCAAGGCGCAATTTATCTTTGTATGCAGCCCGGTAACGCTGTAAGAGCGAAGCAAATCCATCTTTCCGCGCTATGGAGCCAAAACCAAGGGCGGAAATGGCTGCAAGCACCAAGGCCGCGGATGGGCTTACAAGCTCATGGATAGGAAAGGCGGAAAAATCACCGGCTGTCAGAATGGATAGTCCAGCTATTGCAAGAAGGGAAAGCCCTATGGACGCATATGCAATCCACGGCCCGTAAAACGAAGCGAACACAACGGCTGGCAGCCAATACGGCAAGAAAGCAAGACCAGGGAAACCCGGCGCGGAAGCTGACAGGGCGTTCCAGGCAAAGGCTGTGGCCGCGGCCGCGACGAGTTCGGCTGTCATGATCCATGGTCTTGCTTTTCGGATTCCCACGCTGACTCCCGGACGCTGCACTGGCAACAAGATGATAGTGGCCGTTTTTGGCCGTCGTTCCCGCTTTCAGTATCGGCTACAATAGCTACTGAAAAAAGCGAAAGCTGTCCGTTTTGAGCGTATCCAGCTGCGCGGTCTTTTGCCCAGCAAGCGCTTCTACGGTATACTGTCGCTAGGAGTGACCATGCGCCAGTACCTATCAGCTTTTTTTGCATGCATTGTTGCCCTAGGCTCAGCCTGGGCTCAGAGTTCCGTACCGCTTATTCCGGAACTGCCCGTACCGGGGCTCGCTCTCATCAGCGTGGAGGGAGAGGATGCGATAAGCACGAACTTTGCCCGAGAGCCGGTGATACGCTACGGGGCATCGGGCAAGCGCTTACTGAGGCTCGAGCGCAAAAGCGCTCCATACGGCGGCCTGGCTTGGTATGCGGAGTACGCATTCATCGTGGAGGAATCCGGCCAGTACGATTTGTGGTACCTAGGCACGCCACCGGCCTCATCAAAACCCGAAGCCCCCGGTTATTTTTGCTCCGTGTACGTCTCGCTTGACGGCAAGGCTTACCAGAAACTGAACCGGGAAGGCGGGCAAGCCCTGGGCTCCTCCGATCCTGCTTTGATATGGTTCGACTTTGGGAAGGCAAGCCTTACAGCAGGCACCCATACGCTGCGCTTTGAGATACGGGACAAACGGACGGCCGACGGTGCCTACGTGTTCGAACTGGATACCATACAGGCAATACGAAGCATGGACGAGCCTAAGCTGCTGCCCGCAGGCTCGCGGGAAGACCCATACGCCGCGCGGGCTCCCCTGGCCGACAGCGAATACGAACGCATCCTACGGACGGATCCAGCCAATGCAGGCGCATACCGGGCGCTTTTGGAAATCGCGTTTGCCCTTGGCGACATGAGCTCTGCGGTACGCTACTCGCAGCGTGCGGCCGCAGCCATACCCAGCGACCCGTACTATGTGAAAGCACTTGCTCGGGCTCGCATCGGCATCGAGGATGTTCCCGGCGGCATGAGCTCCTACGAGCGTTACCTGGGCCTACAACCGGACGACCTGGCTGGCTGGCAGGAAGCTGCAAAAACCGCTGCATGGCGCAGTCAGTATGCCCAGGCCATAGCCCTGTACCATTCCGCCCTGTCTGCGTTTCCCGGCGACCCAAACCTCAGCGTGGACTACGGCCTTGCGCTTGTGTGGTCCGGCCAAGGTAGCCAAGGCAACGTGGTGCTTGCAAACGCAGAGCGGCTTGCGCTTGCCGACCCCATCAATGCGCTTGGCTTGGCCAACGCGTTTTCGGCTTCCGGTTATCCAGACCGAGCCATCAGCCTTTTGGAAGCCGCTGTCAAAGCCCACCCTGCAGTTGCATCCCTGCGCTTTTCCCTGGCCCGTGCTTTGGAGCGCCGGGGCAATTCGGAAAAGGCCGACGATGTGATGGCAAAGGCCCGCACGGCATACGCACCCGATGACAGGTTCAGTTCATGGGCCGATCGCGAGGAAGAGCGCATACGCCTTGCGCGGGAAGCCTTGCGTGCGCTTGGGGAACGCAGCTCGCGCGAACCGGACAACCTGGCCCTACGCGAACAGTATGTGCAAGCTCTGTTTTGGAACGGCCAGCGCAGCAAAGCCATAGACGCATACGCTGCCCTCATTGTGGGTAAAGCCTACGAAGCCTTGTGCGCATCGGATGTGGCCGCCCTGGACGAGACTTTAGACCTGGCCATGGCAGCCCGCATGTGGGCTGCCTCCATAAAACCAAAACTAGACGCCAGAAGTAAAGAGCTACGCATGGCCATGCAGGCAGAACAGGATGCGCGAAAAAAACTGGAAGCGTATACTGCAAAAGTTGCCAAAGAAGAAGCCGCAGGACGAACCGTAGCGCCACCGGAAGGCATACACCCGCAACAAGAGCTGGAACAAGCAGCAGCCACTTTGTCCATTGCTCTCGAACGGGAATACTCATTAGCACAAGCGGACAAAGCCTTCATTGCCCGGGCGCTCGGCTTGGCGGCGGAACTGGAACGCAGAGCGGAAGCGGACAAAGCGCTTCATGCCGCCTTCCTTGCAGACGCAGCGAGCATGGGCTGGTTTTTAGACCGGCAGCTGTGGGCATCCGACGCTAAAAAAGCAGCACTACAGGGAGACAGTCTGGGCTGGTTCACGCTTACTCGCCTGCCGGGTTATTCCATGAACAAGGCGGATGCCGACATGGCCCGCCGGAACATGGCATCGTCTGGAGTACCAGCTTTACTGTATGCTTCCTTCACCGATTCGCTTGCACGGCAGGACGCTGCAGCCGCGATAAGCCTTGCCTCGGGTCCCGCAGCCCTATGGCGACCCCATGTGCAAGCGGTGGCTGCCATGCTCGGCCCACAGCCGGAAGCAACGCCAGTTTCAGCCGAAAGCTATACGAGCGCAGAAGAAGCGCTTACTGCCCTAGCCGGTATTGAGCTGGAAGCAAAGGCGTGCGCGCAAAGCTTGGGCACATCGATTGCCACGGCAGAGCTTACGCGCAGCCACCGCGACGAACGCGTGTTCCGCCTGGTGGAACGAGACACGGTAGCCATGCGCCGGGAGCTTGGCTCGTTCTTTGTGGCTGTGGAACGGCCGCAGGAAGCCGCAGCCCACTTCCGCAACGCCGTGCGGAACGAACCATCGGACAGCGCATCCATGTTCGAGCTTGCAGCAATGCGTCAAAGCTCCGGCGACTGGCAGGAAGCCATGAAGCTATACCGGCAGGTTTATGGCTGGGATCCGTCATTCGCAAATGTGCAAGGTTTTCATAACTCACTTGCACGAACCTACGCGGACGTTTTAGACGCAAGCGTCTTTTCCTCTGTAGACCCATCCATTGCGAGCACGGAAACGCGCACTTCCTACAGCCTGGGCGCCACCAGCTGGCTCAACCTTGCAGGCGGGCTTAGCATACGCGACATACGCCGCTACACCGATCGCGATTACCAGGTGGACGACGGGCTTGGTGGGTCTATCACCATCAGCGAAGCGCCGTCGGTTCAGGCAATCAGCGACGCCTTCGTGCGCGCACGCATACAGAACCCGGGCAGCTGGTTCTCGGCCGAACTAGAAGCAGGAGCCGTCATCGCAGACGAGCGGGGAAGCGCTCAGTTTATTCCCCAGAACCAAGGCATCCCTGGCGCACTAAACGGCTTACGCAAACTGCCTCGAGCAGCCCTACGATTCCGCTTTGGAGCAAACGGACCATCCGCTGTCCTAAACCTTGCAGCCGGGCCCATGGACGAAAGCTTCATACCCGGACGGCCGCTTTTATACCGCGGCTCTGGAGAACTTTCTATAACACTACCGTTTGGGGATTTTTCCTACTCCAGAAGCTATGCGCGGGCGGACGCAATCGCCGTAGACCTGGACCTGGCAGACACGCGCCTTATAGCCACGGGCTTTCAGGAACTGGCCTTTGGCATACACCTCGACGACGCGCCATGGACCAACCTTATGCTCAGCCTAGAGGGCAGCGTGGAACACGCTTTACGCCAGGAAAGCTGGCTGTACTACGCGCCAAACCTGGTGCTCAACCTGAAAGGCGCAGCCCACTACCTCACCTGGATAGGCTTATCACGGGGCAATGTGCTTGGACTTTCCGCCCGCCTGGCAGCCGGCATGTTCTCGGACAACGGCGATGCATGCCCCATTGTGCAAGCGGAAGCACGCGCGGAATGGACGCGACGGGACGCGCTTTTATACCTTCGGGCTTTCGGGTCGCAGAGCTTTCCCAGCAGCGGTAAACCATACTGGAACATAGGCTTTGAACTGGGAGGATCGGTAAAAGTTCCGGACCTTATCGCGCCGTAACATACATAGCCATACTGTATCAGGCTTGTACGGAGTCCTGAGCCGGTATAGTATGGCTTTATGCAAACGGATTGGAAAACGTCCTACCGCGCTCTCTGGATAGCCGAGCTCATAGCTATTACCGGTTTTGCTACCACCACACCTATCATCCCGCTCTTCCTTAAAGACATGGGCCTGTCATCGCAGGCCCAACTTAATTTTTGGACAGGCATAACACACACAGGCGCTTCGCTAGCCATGGCGATATTCGCGCCCATTTGGGGCAGCCTTGCAGACAGTTACGGCCGTAAGCTCATGCTCCTTCGGGCGATGATAGGCGGAGCTGTCCTTATTGGGCTGATGGGCCTGGCCACACAGCCCTGGCAGGTAGCCGTACTCCGAACCATGCAAGGATGCGTAACCGGTACGGTAGCAGCCGCAACCGTGCTAACCGCATCGCTGGTACCAGTAGC
>JAKQNL010000285.1 GCA_029565815.1 Spirochaetota bacterium
GCAAGGTCGCCGTCGCCCTGGTAACAGATGACCAGGTTGTCCGGCTTCATGCGCTTGATGCCGGTTGCGCCGGCCGGGGTTCGGCCATGGGGAACCTGTACCGAGTCGAAGTCGAAGTACAGGCTGGCCCAGATGGAGCAACCAACCGGGTTCATGATGATAGCCTTGGTCTGCACGCCCAGCTCGTCTATCACCTCGGTGATGAGGCGGTGGATGACGCCGTGGCCGCAGCCTGGGCAGTATTTGGTCTGTATGGGCTTAAGGCTTTTTGGGTGCCCGTATATCAGTTCCATGCTTGCGCTCCTTATTTCTTGAGGATACGGCGTATCTCGGTTAGCACGTCTTCTTCGGTTGGGATGTTGCCGCCGCAGCGGCCATAGAAGAACACCTCGGCTTTGCCGTGGGTATGCAGGCGTACATCGTCTACCATCTGGCCCATGCTCATCTCTACCGTGAGGAACTTTGCTCCCTTGCCGGCAAGCTCTGCCAGGCGCTGTTCGGGGAAAGGCCACAGGGTGATGGGGCGGAACAAACCGACCTTAAGGCCAAGCGCGCGGGCCTGCTCCATAGCGCCAAGGCACACGCGAGCAGAGGTGCCGTAGGCCACCAGGATCAGCTCCGCGTCGGCTATGTTCTGCTCTTCGTAGCGGGTTTCCGCTGCCTTTATCTCGTCATAACGCTTAAAGCGAGCGCGGTTGGTCGCTTCGAATTCGTCCGGCACCAGGTGGGTAGAGTCCACGTGATTGAGCTCGCGACCTGCGGAATCGCCAACGGCCCAGGGCTTCTTGGGAAGCTCGGACAGATCGCGCTTGCGGGGAAGCACCACGCCTTCCATCATCTGGCCTATCATGCCGTCGGCCAAAACCATAACGGGCATGCGCCATTTGTCGGCAAGGTCAAAGGCTTCATAGGTAAGGTCTGCAGATTCCTGCACGCTTTTAGGTGCAAGCACGATGTGGTAGTAATCGCCGTGGCCGCCGCCCTTGGTGGACTGGAAGTAGTCGCCCTGGCCGGGGCTTATGCCGCCAAGACCGGGACCCGAACGGGCCACGTTAATGACCACGCAGGGCACGTCGGCGCCGCATGCGTAGGAAATACCTTCCTGCTTCAGCGATATGCCGGGGCTGGATGAGCTGGTCATGGACCTGGCTCCGGTTGCGGCCGCGCCGTACACCATGTTGATGGCGGACACTTCGCTCTCGGCCTGTATAAACACGCGCTTCTGCTCAAGCATGTGCTTGGCCATGTACGCGGTCAGTTCGTTCTGTGGGGTAATGGGATATCCGAAGTACGCCGTGCATCCGGCGCGGACAGCGGCTTCGCCCATAGCCTCGTTGCCCTTCATTAGGCGTTTTTCCTCAGCCATGTTCCGCTCCTCCTTACTGCTTGTAAACGGTGATGGCCACGTCGGGACAAACGGTATAGCAGTTGCCACATGCTATGCACTTGTCCGGCGCCACGGCCTTGGATGGATAGTAGCCCCACGAGTTGGGCTCTGTGTCTGCGTCCAGCACCTTGGTTGGACAGGCGCGCACGCACAGGAGACAGCCCTTGCAGCGTTCCCGATC
>JAKQNL010000291.1 GCA_029565815.1 Spirochaetota bacterium
CATCGGCTCGTTCGGCTGCTTCAAAAGAAGCAGAAAATGCGTCGTGCGGGATGCCCTCTCCAAAAAATACAAAGTCTGGTTTGTATACACCGCCGCACGAGCAGCGTGGCGCGAAAAATTGGTCTGCTTCCGTATTGTTCATTAAGCCATCCAGGACAGCTTGGGCTTCTACTGATACACCGCAGCGCATGCACTGTAAGCGCGCGCATGAACCGTGGAATTCAGAAATTTTTTTTGACCCTGCCCGGGTATGCAGCCCGTCGATATTTTGTGTTATTAAAAAGTCCAGTATGCCCAGCTGCTCCCACTTGGCAAGAATTCGATGCGCTGCATTGGGTTCAAACCCCTGTGCTTGCTCATAGAAAATGCGGTGTATGGTAGCCCAGCATACATCGGGTTCTGCAATGAATGTCTGCAGCTGCAGGTGGTTTTCGTCATACTTGCCCCACAAGCCGCCTTGACCGCGGAATGTGGGCACGCCGGAATCGGCGGAAACGCCAGCGCCAGTGAATGCGATGAGATGTTTACAGTTGGCTATGATGCTTGCCGCTTGTTGTAGTGCATCATCATATTTTGCGGATAGTGTCATGGTAGTGTAATAATACCGATGCACGCGTAGCGTGTCATTACTTGCGCTGCAGCCTTTTCCGTGCGATGCTCGAATCTATGCACATCGAGATGGTATACCTTGTAGCCCTTGTGGGCGCTTTTATTTCGGCACTCTTGTTTTTGTTCGTTGGATTGTCTGTTGGCAGAAGGACCGGCAGGATGGAAGCCGAGCGTGCCGCAGGTGATGAAAACTCCCGGGCGCGAGAGGATGCAGTGAAACGATCCAGGGCTACCCTGGTTGGGCAAATAGGCGAACAGTTGGCTCCGTACTTTCCCGGTTTTCCCGGTGATCCAGCCGATGCGCGTTTTCTTGGCAAGCCAGTGGACTTTGTGGTATTTCCCGGTGCATCGGAAGGTAAGCCGACAGAGGTTGTGTTTGTCGAAGTGAAAACTGGGGATGCAAAACTCAGCCAGCCGGAACGTTGCCTACGGGATGCAATCAAGGCTGGCAGGGTTAGATGGGTGGAATTCCGGCTTCCGCTTAAGGCGGTCAGGCAATGAGCGCGCGGCTAAGCGCGCATGTAGGCGCACGCGTATGCATACTGGGCGGCGGCGGTACTGGCATTGCTCTTGCCTGGGATCTTGCCTTGCGTGGCATATTTGTAACATTAGTGGAAAAAGGAGAATTTACTTCCGGCACCACAGGTCGCCACCACGGACAGCTGCATTGCGGCGCGCGCTATGCCAGGGGGGACGTTGCCATAGCCCGTGAGTGCATGGAAGAATCCTCATTACTTAAGCGCTTGGTTCCGCAAACGATAGAAAACAATGGCGGATTGTTTCTTGCGTTGGATGATGAAGAAGCTTCTGGCACCGACGAATTTATTGCAGCGTGCCATGCGGCAACAATTCCTGCACGCGAGCTTTCTGTAGCCGATGCGTTAAAGCTGGAGCCCGCAGCTAATCCGCATGCTGTGCGTGCCGTATGGGTGCCTGACGCTAGTTTTGACGCTTACCGTCTGCCAGCCAGTTTTCTAGCTGGAGCCCGAGCGTTGGGAGCCAGGCTTCTTAATTTCACCCGCGTTGTTGGGGTGGAAATCGCTCAAGGCAAGGTGCGCGGCGTACGCGTGCTTCATGCCGATGGCCGCGAGGAATGTATACCCTGCGATGCTGCGGTGAATGCCGGAGGCGTTTGGGCCGCGGAGATTGGAGCATTGGCCGGCGTTCACATTCCGGTAAGCCCAGCTCCCGGAGCTTTGGTAGCGATCAAAGGGCGGGCGGCTCAGTTGGTGCTAAGCCGCCTTGCCCCGCCCGGAGATGGAGACATACTGGTTCCGCAGCGTGAACTCAATATTATCGGCAGCACGCAACGCATGGCTTCCGGTAGTGGGCCGTTTTTTCCGACAGCTGAAGAAATCATATTTCTTAGAGAGCGGGCAGCCCAGCTTGTTCCCGCGCTTGCTACGGCTCCCCTCCATGCAGCGTGGGCGGCAGCCAGGCCGCTGTCCGGCACAGCCAATACGCTTTCCGATGGTAGAAAAGCTTCCAGAAATTTTACTGTGTTGGACCACGGCTCAGAAGGCCTTCGTGGTTTTTTTAGCATAACCGGTGGTAAAGCGACTGTGCTCCGTGCCATGGCGGAAAAAGCTGCAGATGCAGTGTGCGCTTATATGGGAACTGATAGCCCTTGCCAAAGTGCCAGAATCAAACCGCCGTCCTGGCGTGCTTTGTTTGCACCCTTGGAAGCCATGCGAGTAGAGGATTTTAACACAGTGGGCGGAGATGTATGATAGCTGTCAGCATTATTATTAGCATACCAGATGGCGCAACAGAATTGCGCGGAGTTTTTGATCCAAGCCAGACTGTGCTGGATGTTCTGGAAACATGTGCGCACGGACCGAATGCCCTCCGGACTCCCCATTATCGCCATTCCTGCCATCACGGATCTTGCGGAACCTGCGGGGCAATTATCAACGGCAAGGAAGCCCTCATGTGCCTAACGCGCATAGCTGATTTGTGCGAGCAAGGCTCACAGGAATGCCGTATCGAGTTGAAGCCTATCCATGGTGCCAGCAGCATAGCTTCGCTTTCCGTTGCACCACACCCGAAGCTTGCCTACTTGCCGCAACAGGCGAGCTACCTAAGACATGTGATAGATACTTCATCAGAGTTGTTTAAGCTTGATCGCTGCATCGAATGCGGATTGTGCCTGTCCGCCTGCCCCGTGGACGAGCCGTTCATGGGACCGGCTGCCTTGGCTGCGATGGACAGCGAGCGGGAGTCTAACCCGGCCGCCGGCCCAGCCATGCTAACGCTAGCTGCAGGACCCGATGGGGCTAATGCATGCCGCCGCCATATAGCATGTTCGCGCGTATGCCCTCAAGGCGTACAGCCGGCTCGGCGTATCCAACGCCTTGTGTTGGCTTTGCAGACTAACCGGAACGATCAGCTTCGTTGACATTCCTTCGCCCCTTGTGCTATTCTCGTGTCGCGCTGTTTTAACAGAACGCGCAACGGGCATTAGCGCAGGTGGTTAGCGTACAAGTCTGGGGGACTTGGGGTCCGCGGTTCGAGTCCGCGATGCCCGAAAAAGGCCGGATCGTCTTTGACGATCCGGCCTTTTTTTTATACGGGCATCGCGGACTCGAACCGAGCGAGCGCGCGCCGCATAGGCGCGAAGAGCTCACAGGATGTGCGCGTAAGAGAGCGAGGCGGCCCGTAGGTTCGAGACAGGAAGTTGAGAACCGGAGGGCTTGAGGGCATCGCGGACACGTTTTGTCGCCCGCGCGAGCGGGCATACTGAAAGCTTCCGTCTAATATAGAAAAACCCTTACTCAGTGTGTATGAATCGCCCGCAATATCCGTCTCTGGTGGGCTTTCGACATAATAATGATACCTGTCAAGGCGCTTTGCCTTTGATACTAAGAAAGAATGAATAGAACGTAATTAAAATATGGCTTCTCAATTCTTTGTTTAATAAGCTCGAACGATTATTTTTGATTCCTGCCTGACAACTAAGATATAGTATTCACCTCGTAAAGAAGAGAAGGAGCTAGATATGGCAAAAACAAACGCTAGCGACATCCTCACAGCAGATTGGAATCCAATCATAGGCTGTGAACGTTACTCGGATGGCTGTAAAAACTGTTGGTACCTTGATGGCATTTTCCCGTGGCAAAAGCGTCTGGGACGCATTCCTGAGGAGGTGGAAAAGAATGAGCACCATGTGTTTGCTACCAGACTTGATGTAGAGTCATTGAGGGCGAAGAACGGAATCGTTGGGGTAGTCCAGCACGGTGATCTGTTTTGGGATCAGGTGCCCGAAATGATAATTCACAAAGTTCTCGATATAGTTGATACCGCTGCTAATAAAAAAAGAGTCGTCCCGAAGTATATCCTGTGGACGAAGAGAGCGGAACGGATGGCTAATATCCTTACGCAGCGATACCCCGAGGGGCTTCCTGCCTACCTGGCAGCTTCGGTTTCGATAGAGAACCAGCAAACTGCAAACGAGCGACTGCCCCAGCTTAAACGAATAAAGGGGATTAGGATAATCATGATCGAGCCAATGCTCGGACCGATTACGCTGAAAAACCATCTCCCGGTTGAATGGGTTGTAGTAGGATCTGAAACCGGCAGTGGTGCGCGCCACATTTCCCTTGATTGGGTAAGAAAAATACGAGACGAAGTAAAAACAAAAGACATTCCATTTTTCATTAAGCAGCTCGGGAATCATCACAAGAAGTCGGTCCGTATTCTCGACGGCCGAGAGTGGAACGAGTTTCCGCAAGGTTTTAAGAAGTAATTAGTAGAAATAGCTCCGCGAATACAATGACGAAGCAAGCGTAAGGACTTTCTTTAATAATACGTATAAAAATATATTTTATACTCCAAACCCTACCTTTGGCTTTGAATCTGTTTCGTTTGTACGATAACTAGCCTCGACTTTTAGCTCTTCTACAAGATAGTGGGCTTGATTCCTTTTGTCTGGCATAGCTCGTTTTGCAACAGCTTTGTAATCCCCTGGAGATAGCAAGGCTATCTGCTCCAACATGCACATGCTATTTGTATCCAGATCGGCTAAAGGGAACCATACATTGAATAGCCGAATACGTTGGTTGGTATCTAAAGGTAAAAATTTAACTTTCCATGAGAAGCGGCGTAGCACCGCTTTATCCATAACGCTCAGTACATTGGTACACGCTATCATTATCCCTTTGAAATTTTCCATTTGAGTGAGCAATTCATTGGTTTGGGTAATTTCCCAAGAACGATATGCATTATTACGATCTCGCAGTAAGGAATCTGCTTCGTCGAGGAGCAGAATTGAACCATCGCGCTCTGCATCACGAAACATGCGCGCAATAAGCATTTCTGTCATACCGATAAATGGATTTAACAAATCTGAGGCGCGTTTGACCAAAAGATTTCGGCCGCATTTTTTGGATAGGTATTTTGCTAATTCGGTTTTGCCTGGATTAATCGTCTTCTGTTGTGCCGCATATACATATACTATAACTTGCG
>JAKQNL010000304.1 GCA_029565815.1 Spirochaetota bacterium
CCTACGCGTGCGCGGCTTTCGGCTACAGGCTATAGCTGCGTGGGCGGACAAGGGCTGGATTGCGCCGGATGGAAAGGCTGGCTCGGGCACGCTGTTTTCTGCACAGGCTGCCTACAGTGGCAATGGCCTAGCATGCATCCTGGGCGCTCGGGTAAAGCAAACAGGAAGCGCTACAAGCATGTCGACCCGGCTTAACGGCCGCCTGTCGTATAGCGGCACCGTGTGTACATTGAGCGCATCGGCTGCGTTTGATGGTACGCTGGATAATCCATGGAAGCGACTTTCCACTTCCTGTAAGCTTGGAAGCCCGGCCGTACGCTGGCTAAAGCTGTCGGCAAACTGGCATGCCCAAGATGGAACCGTAAGCCGATGCGCGGCGGCCGCGGATATACGGATACAGCCGTCCGCCAGCCTGGCTATCGATGTATCCACGGGCCTAAGCGCAAGCCGTATCGACCGTTGTATGCAGCTTTCTATGGCTTGTTCTTTTACCAGGAAACACTGGAACCTGGAATGCGCCGGGGAATGGGCCTACAGCCTTGTGGGTATGCAAGCCCTACAGCTTAGGCTATCTGTCATGGCCGGCTTTGCCCTTTACCCATAAGCTGTTTGGGCTTACCCTTTGGCTAAGCACTTGCGAGGAGCGAGCATGACCATAGCCATAGAGCGCACTGCACTTATCGTCATCGATGTACAAAATGATTTTTGCCCCGGCGGCTCGTTAGCCGTGCCGGATGGCGACGCGGTAGTCCCGGTCATCAATAGCCTGTCGTCCAGGTTCCCACTATGCGTCGCAACCCAGGATTGGCATCCGGCCGGCCATGTATCGTTTGCGTCTAGCTACCCTGGCGTACAAGCTTTCGATACCGTTGCAAGCCAGGGCCGTTCGCTCATAGCCTGGCCGGATCATTGCGTGCAGGCAAGCCCGGGTGCGGACTTCCACCCTCAGCTCAATACGGCGCCATTCCGCTTGATAGTGCGTAAAGGCTTTCGGCCGGATGTGGACAGCTACTCGGCATTTTTCGAGAATGATGGCCGTACAAGCACCGGCCTGAATGGCGTGTTGACCAGTCTTGGCATGCGCGCCGTGGTGCTGTGCGGCCTGGCCCTCGATGTGTGCGTGTATTACAGCGCATTGGACGCGCGTAGGCTTGGTTACACAACCATGGTGCTCTTGAATGCATCGAGGGCTGTGGATAAGCCCGCGGGCTCTGCAGAAAAGGCTATGGAACAAATGCGCGCGCGCGGCGTAATCCTTCTGGATGAATGGGAGATGCATTCATGATAGAACAGCCTTGTGATGCAGAGGCCGGTGTTGGCGGTTCGGCGTTGTTTACCGATTTGTACGAACTGACCATGGCCCAAGGGTATTGGAAACTGGGCATGGACAGCCCGGCGGTATTTGACATGTTTTTTAGGCGGGCTCCCTTTGCCGGCGGCTATGCGGTTTTTGCCGGTCTTGCTCCATTACTCGATGCGCTTTTGTCTTTCCGTTTTTCAGATGCAGATTGTGCGTGGCTGGAAGCAGATGGCCGCTTTGAGCCGGATTTTGTCAAATACCTGGCGGATTTCCGTTTCACAGGCGATGTGTATGCCATGGCGGAGGGCGAGATAGTCTTTCCCCAGGAACCCATTCTGCGGGTACACGGCGGTCTTGTGGAAGCCCAGCTGGTGGAAGGTTTGATACTCAACACCATCAACTTCCAAAGCCTTATAGCGACTAAAGCCACCCGCCTTGTGCGGGCTGCAGCCGGCTCTCAAATTATGGAATTTGGCTTGCGTAGGGCCCAAGGCGCAAACGGTGCCATGGCCGCTTCGCGGGCTGCATACATAGGTGGCGCTTCATCCACGTCCAACGCGCTTGCCGCAAGGCTGTACGGCATACAAGCGTCCGGCACCATGGCCCACTCGTGGATCATGACCTTTCCTAGCGAGCTTGCTGCATTCCAGGCCTATGCACAGCAGTACCCGGACAGCTCGGTATTCCTTATCGATACCTACGACACGCTTGCAAGCGGCATAAAAAACGCGATTACGGTTGGCCGTGGCCTTGCCGCGCGCGGTAAGCGCTTTGGCGTTCGCCTGGATTCCGGCGACATGGATTACCTGTCGCGCCGGGTTCGACAAGAACTGGATCAGGCCGGGCTACACGACGCATACATAGTCGCCTCCAACGAGCTGGAGGAAGAAATTATAGAAACTTTATCCGCCTCCAAGGCGCCTATCGACGTGTGGGGCGTGGGCACACGGCTGGTTACCGGCGGCTCGGACTCGTCGTTCACCGGCGTGTACAAACTAGCCCAGATAGACAGGCGCGTAGGTGAGCGCTTTGAATCGGTGCCTGTTATGAAATTTTCCGAGAACCCGGAAAAATCCACCAACCCTGGCGTAAAGGACAGCTGGCGTCTGTACGACGATGACGGCTGTGCCGTGGCCGATGTCATAAGCCAAGCAGAGGATACGCTTACACGCGGGCAAACGCGGGACTTATACCACCCCTATCTGGACACCCGGCGTTTTTCCTTTTCGCTTAGCCGCGAACCCAGGCGGCTTTTGTCCAAGGTAATGGAAAACGGGCGGCTTGTAGGGCCAGAGCAAGGGGCCAAGGACATTTTGGCCGCCGCCAGGGCGCACAGGGAGCAGTCGCTAGCCGAGCTCGATCCAAGCTACCTGCGCATCCTTAACCCGCACCGCTACCGGGTAGCGCTTAGCGATGGCATGCGGAACCTTAAGCTAGGGTTTTCCGAGATTTTACGGAAGGAGCATCCCGGAGCTTAAAGAGGCGGGCCAGAATGAGGAGCTCTAGCAGCCTTGCAGGCTTGCAAGCACCCCTTTAAGCATAGAGCCGGCGACTGGCTTGGTAAGGAAGGCCATGGGGCCTATATCGCTTGCCAGCGCCCTGGTTTCGTCGTCGTCGAAGGCCGTGGTGAACACGATGGGTATATCGTGCTTGCTGCGTATGATACGGGCCGCATCGATGCCGTTTATCTGGCCGTCCATGCGTATGTCCATAAAGATGACATCCGGCTGTTCCGCTTCAGCAAGCTCCACGCATGCTTCCCCGGATGAGCATATTCCAAGCACCTGGTGGCCAAGCCGGCCAAGCAGTGAAGAAAGCCCCAGGGCAATGATACGCTCGTCTTCGGCTATGATGATACGCATACTATCTAGTATCAGTTTACTCAGATTTTACCGGCGGGCAAGACGAAAGTGGCAAAAAGATCTTGAAATATGAACACTCGCGTGTAAGACTTGTTCTATACCAAGCAAGCCGCCGTGCGCAATACAGGGCAGCTGGGTGCATGCGCGCTCTAAAAAGCGCCGAAAGGAGATACAAGCTATGAAGAGCCGCAAATTCGTGGCCCTTATGGGTCCCCGTTTTTTTTTTGCATCAGAGCGCGCGCTCATCCAACGGCTGTATGCCCAAGCGCTGCAGGGTGCGTGCTGTCGGTCGGCCGTTGTGGTCATAGCCCTTCTTTCGGTAATACGCCAGAACCATTTTTGCCACCGGTACGACGCTTGCCCTTGGGTGGCGGGTTATGGCTTCGTCGGTGAAGCGTGCCGGCAGGCTGTCGTCTTGTGGCTGTAAACCGCACCGTATGTTCATATACCGTTCCAGCACATGGGTTCTGCGCCCTGCTATCTTGAACGCGTGCATGCTGGTTTTTCTGCCGCTCATGGCTTCGTACAGGCCAGATAAGGTGCTGTAGTCTAACAGCCCCTGCGCAAGAGCTGGTGCCAGGGTCATGGCAAGTTTTAGTATGGGCTTGGGCGTGTACTTGGCCACCGGCGGCTCCAGGAGGTAGGCGAATACGGTAAACTGGCAGGTGTGTACCGAATTGACTGCGCTAAACAGATCCTCCAGGTAGCAAACCCAGGACACTTTGGACAGGGTGCTGTAGGGCGGAATGAAATTGAACAGAGCTTCCAAGGCTATAGGGTACGCATTAAGGTGGCAGCCGCCGCGGTTTGCTATGGCGTAGTTGAGGCCCTGGCCCCAGCCGGCTCGAGGATCGTATGCCGCCATCTCCATACCCTTTACCTGAATGGCAAAGTCCATGCCTCCGTAGCGCCTGGCAAGGGCCCTGGACCCCAGGGCAAGCTCCGCGCCTTCGTTTCTTCTCCATGCTATGTCATCCAGGATCGATGCAAGATTGTCCGTTTTCCCAAAGGCCAGGTTGCTTGGCCGTATGCCTTTCTCCGCGGCTTCCATCGCCCAGGCTACCGTGCCTCCGGCAGAGATAGTATCCAATCCAAGTTCGTTCATGCGATCGTTCAGCACGCCAACCAGGTCTGGATCGAAATTGAGTAGATTGCCGCCCCACAGCCCTATGGTTTCGTATTCCGGGATGTGGCGCTTGACTCCGTCGGGGTATAGCCCAGCATGGCCGCACAGTATGGTGCACGCCGCGCATGCCGCCGGCTTTGTGTTGTATCGCTCAGCCATTGCCTGGCCGGATAGGGCCCGGCAGCGCTCGTCGCTTCGGTCCCGGAAATTGCGTACGGGAGCAAAGCCGGCATCCACACCAGGATTGACCGCGTAGTTGGTTCCGTATGCCCTAAAGGAGCTTGCAAAGCTGTTTCGCTTCATCATGATTTTTGCCCGACGGTTGCGCTGTGCAAAAAGCTTTGGCCAGGCTGCCTCTATGGTATAGGTTCCGCCCTGTGCAACAACAGCTTTCAGGTTTTTGGAGCCCATGACCGCACCCATGCCGCCCCTACCCAGGTAGCGGTTTCCGGACCGTATGACCGCATAGGGTACGAGGCTTTCCCCGGCTGGTCCTATGACTAAAGCCCCCTGGTTTTTTTCCGTAACGAGCTGAGCCTGGGCTGCACTGGTTTCCATGCCCCATGTAGCGCCTGCATCCTCAAAACGTGCGCCGTTATGGTCCATGTACAGGATGACAGGCCGGTCGGCGCGGCCGCGTATGAT
>JAKQNL010000323.1 GCA_029565815.1 Spirochaetota bacterium
TGCAAGGGTTTTTTCCAGTTCGCCCCGGAATGCAAGTAAAAGGTCCCGGGACGCCTGGTTCAGGGCGGCCTTGCTGGACTCCTCAAAACGGGCAGCTTCGGCTTGCGCCTTCTGTATGATAGCCGCGGCTTCCTTGGATGCCTGGGCCAGGATGCGAGCACGCTCGGCCTCGGTTTCCTTGAGTATGGAAGCACTTGCTGCTTGGGCGTTTTCCACGCCCTCTTTCTTGATTTTCTCCAGAAGTTCCTGTACGCGGATATCCATAGCGTCCTCTTTGCGGCAGAATATTTCAGATAGGCTTTCTAGCCCTCCGATAGATAGTGCAGTATCTTGTCCATCTTGCGCTTGAGCAGCAGAAAAATGACCTCTGGATCCTCGTGGCTTGCAACCAGCTCCCTGGAACGGGCAAGCAAGGAGTCTGTCATTTCGGATATTCCCTTATATACCGAGGGGTCGATTCCGTCAACAATTGTGTTAAAATTCTCCAAAGCATCCAATTCTCGTTGAAGCGTCGCGCTGTTTTCCTGAAAAACATAGGAGCCTATTTCCGATTTTTCGTAGCGCTGGCGGTAGCGTTCCCCCACAAGAGTCAAATCTTCTATCGTGTCGGCAATTTCCGCCTTTAAAAGACGCAAGAAATGACGCCTGTCCGACATGCTCTTTCCTCCGTATTCGTTAGCCAGTTTCATGCATAAATTGCTTTTTGGCAAGGTAGAAGGCGCTTGACCGCAGGATTCGAAAAGCCCATGATGCCATCGTCGCAAATAGCCGGACAGGAAGGAACCACCATGAACAATGCCGCGCCTCGATCCATAGGCAAAACCATAAAAACTCTGGTTGCACAGGAATTCGAAAAACGGGGCGACCCTCCCCGGCGTTTTGACCGTACCCGCAAGGGCCTGGTGCTCCTCATGCTTGTCCTGACCATAGGAGCTATCGTATTCATAACGGCACGAACCACCCAAAGCTCCTTCATTGCAAAAACCGTCCAGGGCAAAGACGTGTTCCTGGACAAGTACTTAGGTTCTAGCGTCGCAAAGGGCATCGCTGCCCAGCTGCCGGAACTAAGTACCGACTACTTCACCAAACTGGGTATACACCGCACTAACGAAGGAAAGCCCGCAGTATATTTTTTCACCGACAGGCATTACGGCATCATACGCGCTACGGACAGGCTCTTGCAAAAACGCCTGCGGGACAGAAGCAGCTCCGACATGAGCATGCTACGGACCATAAGCTTTAACTTGTATGCAAACGAACTGGCATCGGACAGCATCACATCGCGCGACGGCGCTTTTGTGTTCGTAACCTACAGCGACACCTGGAAAAAATCGACGGTGCACGCCGAGGCGCACGCGTCTGCAGCGGCAGCCATGCCGCAAACCCTCCGTACGCTTACCTCGGCCGATGCGAATTTCGACCAGCATGCATGGTACGCATTCCGCTTCATGGACGAAACCGCTGCCATATTCCTGTCCGAGCTCTATGCTATAGATCCTTCCGGCTCAAAGCCATTAGACCCTACAAGCTACCGAAACCTGTGCCGTCCGGCCTATGACCCGGAAAACGGCCCGCTTGCAGAAAAGGAAAGCTTCATATGGATGGCTACCTACGACCCGCCTTCCAAGTCCGCAGCGTTTTTCTCTTCCGCCTTTGAGTTTGGCGCTTTCCTCCTAGACAGCTTGGGCTACGAAGGCATGCTGGCTATGCTTGGCAGGTTCATAACGGGCGATTACAAGTACCTTGACGAGCTGTTCCTTAACTGGGGCGGGCTGGAAGGGGCCTTGGTCGCCTGGAGCACAAGCCCTACGCTCCCGCGCTAGCGTTTGCGTTTGTATGCCTGCATAAATTGCTTGCGCGCGCGGCTTTGACGGTACTACACTATGCGCAGCCCGTTTTGGTTTCGGGCTAACTTTTTACAGGCTTTGTCCCAGGAGGACTCGTCATGAAGAAGACCGCTGTCATACTGCTTTCAATCATGGCACTTGTAGCTATCACATCGTGCGGCGCCCCCAAGCAGACCTTCGTCAACATAGCATCCGGCGGAACCGGCGGCACGTACTACCCGTTGGCCGGCGCTATGGCCGGTATCTGGCAGGACAATATCAAGGGCATGAACGCGTCCGCCCAGACCACCGGCGCGTCCGTCGCGAACGTTAATCTCCTTAGGGAAGACAAAGCAGACATCATCTTTGTGCAAAACGACATAGCCTATTACGCAGCTAACGGTCTGGAAATGTTCAAAGACAAGGCATTTGCAGAACTCCGCGGCATGGCAAC
>JAKQNL010000364.1 GCA_029565815.1 Spirochaetota bacterium
GCCATGGCCCTGGATCGAGCCTGCTCCAGCATGGGCGGGTAATCGGCCGGGTCGTTGTTGCGGTAAATGGTATACGGGGAACCGAGCTTGGTTAGGTAGTCCCGTTCGGAGGTGATGCCCGACTCGCCTCTGAATTTGAAATACAGCTCGCCTTCCTTGAAGCGCAGCACGTCGCCGGGCGCTCCAACAGCTCGCTTGATAAGGTACTGGACCCGCGGGTTACCCAACTCGTCTTTGTCTATGTCGATCATGGTTAGCGAAGCCATATACACAAACTGTTTGAGTACGGTAAACACCGGGCCTTTTCCCAAGTACTCCGGGTTTTCGAATACGACCACCTCGCCACGCTCGGGCGTACGTATGCCGGGCAGCTTACCGAGGCTTGGCAACAGTTCCGGTCCGTATACCATTTTGTTGACGAATATCATGTCGCCCACTTCCAGGGTGTGCGTCATGGACGGCGACGGTATGCGGTACATCTGGAACAAATATTGGTTAAACAGAAGCACCATGAGGATAGCCCACAAGATAGCGTCGGCCCAGTCGATGAGCCAGTGCCTGGACTGTTGCTTCATCTTTTGCCTAAGCTGGCGCTTCTTACGGGCGGTCAGTATCGTTTCGGTAAAGGCCCGTAGCCGGGCGGACAGTGCAACAAGGGTAGCCATAGACAAAAAACTACCATCTTTGGCTCGCGTTGACAAGCCATGATAGCGGCTCCTATAATCGGCGCGTGAAAGAAGACAAACGTATCACCCAGAACGACATCGACCAGACGCACGTTCGGCTCAAACCCATATTCGGCATACAGCCAGAAAGCTATCTTCCGGCGCTGTACGGACTGGCCGCCCTGGCTCTGTTGTTTTTTGTCTTTGTGCTGCCCGGTATTAAGAACAACGGTAGCCTGATACGCTTCACGGCCGACCCGCCAGGATCGGCTGTTTACGTTGACGGCGTGTACAAAGGCGCAACCCCCTGTACGGTGTTTGTGTCCAGCGGCGAACGTAGCCTTGCAATCGGCTACCCAGGCTTTTCCGAACATAGTAAACAGCTCACGGTTGGCGGCAGGCTTATAGGCAGCCTGTTCCTGCCCAGGCGGCTCAGTATCCATGCGGTGCTTGCAGCCCAAGAGCCGCTTCAGTCGCTTTTAACCTCAGGCATGCAGGATTTCGCTTCCTGGGCGCTTGCAGGCCAACCAAGCGAAGCCTACCAGATACCCATGGTGCTATCCGATGCAGCCAGGGCATGGAGCTGTGCAGCCTTTGGTCCAGACGGAGCTTTTTTAGGCCCCGCAGCTCCTGGTTTTGCTACGTCGGCACTTTCGTATGCAGGACATGCAGTATCCGCTCGGGATGCCGTACGGGCCATAGCCATAGTGGACACAGCATCGGCGGCTCTTAGCCCGCTTGGCCTAGGCAGGATAGCGGCCGCTGTTAAAGCCAACCCTCAGCTGCTGCAGGCCATAGCTGCTCGGCTTAGCCCGGAAAGCCGTAGTGCGCTCGAAGCAACGACTCTGTACCGATCCATGCAAACAGTCCCCCAAAAAACCCCGCCCAAAACCACAGGCATAGTCAGCTATGCAGGCAGGAAATTTGTCGGAATCGAAGGGGATGCAGATACCGCGCCGTTCTTCCTCGCACAGCGAGAGACAACGATAGGCGAGTTTAAGGCATTCCTGGAAAAAAACCCTGCATGGGCCGATAGCAGCGCGCTACAGGCACAGGCGCTGGCAGACGAGAACTACCTGTCTGGCCTAGCAAACGCAGCCGACGGGGAGAGCATGCGCTGGGTATCCCGTTTTGCCGCCCAGGCATACTGCGACTGGCTTAGCGCACAGGCTCCAAGCGGCTACCGCTTTGCCCTGCCAAGCGAAGCCCAGTGGTCCAGGGCTGCAGCCGCTTCCATAGCCAGCGGCGACAGCCGCCGATACGCGGTGCTTATGGAAAGCGGCAGATCCGGCCCGGACCTTGCCAGCGCCATGCCCGAAGACGGAGCCGGCTTTCAGGGCCTATTGGGCGGCGTGTGGGAATGGACCATGGACTCGTACTCCTTCCTGCCGGAACTCGGAGCAGAAGCCAGAAGCGCGTATCCATCGGCCGAGGCTGCCGTGCGCGGGGCTTCCTGGGCAAACCAACCCGGATCGGTCGATCTATCCAGCCGCGGGCCTTTCCCCGCACGCTCCGCATCGGCCTACCTGGGTTTCCGCATAGCCATGGTAAAGCAGGACTGACGTGGCAGACATAAAGATCATTGCGCAAAACCGTCGCGCATACTTTGACTATACCGTGGAAGAAACCCTGGAGTGCGGAATAGTGCTCGTTGGTTCCGAAGTAAAATCGCTGCGACAGGGAAAGGCATCCTTTCCCGACGGCTATGCTGCGTTTGAAAAAGGCGAACTGTGGCTTAGAAACGTGCACATCAACGAGTACGCATACAGTTCTATATTCAACCACGACCCGGACAGGCCAAAAAAACTCCTTGCCCACGCCCAGGAGCTTAAACGCCTGCGCAGGCGCGTTGAGGAAAAAGGCTATACCCTCATCCCCCTTAACTTTCACTTCCGCTCTGGCAGGGTTAAAGTGGAGCTTGGGCTGTGCAAGGGCAAAAAGCACGCGGACAAGCGGGAATCCATAAAGGAACGCGACGTAAAACGCGAAATGGCACGGGTGATACGCGAACGGCAGAACCACTAGCATGGCTGGCCTACGCGTAACCGGCGGGCTGTACAAAGGCCGGCTCATCGAAGTGCCCAAAGGCCCCTGGGAGATACGCCCGGCCATGGATCGCATGCGCGAATCCGTCTTTGGCATCTTGGGAAACCTTGCAGGCATGTCGTTTTTGGACTTGTTTTCCGGCTCCGGCATCATCGCCTTGGAAGCGGCCAGCCGCGGAGCGGAGCATGTGGAATGCGTGGAACGGGATCGAGCAAAACTGCCAACACTCATACGCAACATGTCGGTGGCGGATCAGCGCATAGCCTGCCACGCGGTTCCTGTGGAGCGTTTTCTCAAGCGCTGCGAGCGCAGCTACGATATCGTGTTTGCGGACCCGCCCTTCCCCTACGAGTTCAAAGCCCAGCTTCTTGCTATGGTGGCCGAGCAGCAGGTTGTCGCTCCCGGCGGCTTGTTCATTATCCATTACCCGTCAGAAAACATCCTTCCGGAATCGGCAGGCACGCTTACATTGAGCGATGAGAGAGAATACGGTAGGTCCTGCGTCCGCTTTTATAAATCAATCCTAGTTTAAGGCGGACGGTCCGCTTTTATAAATCAATCCTAGTTTAAGGCGGATGCGTCCGCTTCTATAAAATATCCTTGGTTTATGGCGGACGGGATTAGCGGTCGAGGTAGCGTATGATGTGCTCCAGACGGCTATCGGCACTGTCCGTCTGTATGCGTGGTTCCAGACTCAAGGGATAGAAAAGCGTTTCCGGTTCGGAGCCGCTCATGGTACGGGTTTCGCAGTTTTCGTCCACATTCAGAAATACATGTTCATGCAGCATGCTCGACTCCATGCACGGTGATGCTACTAATACTGTATCGCGCATGCTTTGGAATTTCACGAATTTTTTTTACAGTACAGCCCAAACACTCTGTGCATAGCCTATCTTAGTTGATTCAAGTAGAAAAATGCCGTATATTTGCCACTGTAGCTAGAAAGTAGCACAGGAAACCAGTATGGATGAAACAATTTTTCAGCGTTTTGGATCTGAAGGCCTCATAAAAACCGTCGACGAACCGGCTGAAAACCTGGATTCTGAGCGAAAAGCTCAGCTTAACCGCCGTGGCAATGTGCTATTCAACCAAGGCGATGTGGAAACTGCACGCCGCATATTCCAGACTACCGGCTACTCTGACGGACTCATACGGGTCGGCCAGCACTACATGGAACACAAGCGGCCTGTAGACGCTCTCAAGATGTTCAAGCTGTCCCACGACCAAGCCAAGAGCGATGAACTTATAGCCCAGGCAGCCCTTGCGGTACGGAACATGCTGCTAGGCGATGCGCCCGGAAATAACGATGAACATGATGAACCAGTGCGCAAGCAACCTCCTGTATGAGGTTGTAACCTATACAAACCGCGCCAGATTCCAGGGCGCGGCCAGCCGGCGGATGCAAACCGTTGGTTAAGGAAAAAAAGGAACAAACATGAGCGATTCTGTCAACCACGCTCCTGAAATGGAGTTCGACGCAGGGATGGCCCCCCAGCAGAACCCAGAACTAGCCGAAATCGCGGAACTTTCCAAAAAGGGGTACCAGTACCTTAAAGAAAACCGCATAGGCGAAGCAGAACGGAATTTCCAGCAGATCCTGGAGAAGGACGGGGAAAACAACTACGCACTGGTAGGACTGGGCGACGCTGCGCGCAAGCGCGGTGCTCACCGGGACGCGGTGGATCACTACAAAAAGTGCCTCATCTACCATCCGGGCAACAATTACGCCCTGTTTGGTCTGGCCGACTGCTACAAAGCTCTCAACCAGTACCAAAAGGCCATAGAAATCTGGGAGCAGTACCTGCTCCACGATAACCGGAACATCACGGTGCTTACCCGCATAGCCGACGCGTACCGCAAGGTGCGCGATTTCCGCAAGTCCAAGGCCATCTACCTGCGCGTGCTGGAAATGGAAGACAACAATCCGTACGCCCTCATCGGCCTTGGGCACCTGCACTATGACTTTAAGGAATACCGGGATGCCCTGCATTTCTGGCAGCGCATGGTGGAATTCCAAGGCGACCTGGTGGACATCAGGGTGCTTACGTCCATAGGGAACTGTTACCGCAAGCTCAAGCAGTTTGACATGGGCGTGCCGTATTTCGAAAAAGCCCTGGTCAAGGAACCCGACAACTTTTACGCCCTGTTCGGCCTTGCGGACTGCTACCGCGGCATAGGAAACCAGGAAAAATCCCTGGAATACTGGAACCGCATACTGGACCGCGACCCGCACAACAAGGTCATCCTAACCCGGGCAGGCGACGCGTACCGCCAGATGGGCGACAACGTAACGGCCGCCGATTACTACGAGCGGGCACTCAACATCGAGTTTGACGTATACGCGGTGCTCGGCTTAGCAACCATTTCCCGATTGCAGGGCAAGGTGGCCGAAGCTACCGAAAGCCTTAAGCGCCTGGTGCAGAACGACGGCAAGAACTACCGCCTGCACCTGGAGCTTGCCCACTGCTACCTGGCCACCGGAGACAAGCGTAAGGCCGAGGAAACCCTGCAGGATTTCCAGCGCCTTGGCATACGCAATCCGCATATCCAGGAGCTGTTGTCCAGGATACAGAATCCGTGAACGCCATCCCCGATCCCGTAACGGGGCTCCTGCCCGCCGGGATCGCGGGCCAGTACGGCATGAGTCCTGCTTTTCGCGGGACTCAGCTGTTCCGCTGGATATACCGGGGAGCCCAGTCGTTCTCGCAGATGAGCGACCTGCCGGCATTGGAACGCGAACGGCTTAGTGCGCTCTACCCCACGCTGTACGACACGAGCGTGGCCGATACCCTGTCGTCGCCCGATGGTTCTACAAAGCTTAAAATACGCCTGTCCGACGGTTCGGCCATAGAGTCGGTGCTGCTTTCAGACAGTCAAGGCAGGCTTACGGCCTGTCTGTCTACCCAAGTAGGCTGCCCTATGGCATGCGCGTTTTGTAAAACAGGGACCCTTGGCCTGTTGCGTGACCTAAAAACCCATGAGATCATGGAACAGTTTTTGCACCTCCAGGCCCTACGCGGCAGGCTGTCCAACGTGGTGTTCATGGGCATGGGAGAGCCGCTCCTTAACCTGGCTGCTGTTAGATCCGCCATCGCTATTTTGACTCACCCAGATGGCCCGGGCCTGTCCAACCGCAAAATTACCATATCCACCTGCGGCATAGTGCCTGGCATTCTGGACCTTGCACATAACGGCCCCCATGTGCGCCTGGCCGTGTCCATTACATCGGCGGACAATACCGTACGGGATAGCCTTATGCCCGTAAACAAACAGTGGAATTTGGCTTCCCTAAAAGACACTCTTGTTACGTATCAGGCAGCTAGTGGCGACCGCATAACCCTGGAAGCGGCCATTATGGGCGGACGCAATGCCGGAGCCCAGGCTGCACGGGATATGGCCAGCTGGATAGGCAGCCTGAAAACCCAGGTGAACGTTATCCCCTGGAACCCTGTGGATGGGCTTCCGTTCAAGGAACCAAGCCGGCAGGAGGTAGACTCCTTTGAAAACGAGCTGGAGCGGCTTGGAATAACGACCGTCCGTCGAGCCAGGCGCGGCAGGCAGGTGGGCGGCGCATGCGGCCAGCTTGGCGACACCCTGGAAGCATACACCCTGCCCGACGAAGATTAAGTTTTTTTAAGTAATCGATCGCAGCGGGCTTGAGCTCGTACACAAAGCGCATCCAGATGCTGTGCGCACGAGCTACTTACGGCGGCGCGCGCATAGTATAAGGCTCTATCCATATCCTTAGCCCTTCGTTCCCAGTACAAAGACTTAAGCATAAGCGATCGAGGGTCGTCCGGCAGAAAGACGGCAAGCTCAAGCCTGTCGTCTTTGCGTCCAGAGTTCCAGTACATGCGCATAAGAGCCTTGATGGCCTTTTCGTTACCGGCTGTGGCCAATGCCTTAAGCCGTTCTTCTGCATGCGCTGGGTCGTAGTCATGCTGTAACAGTGCCATAGCTACAGGATC
>JAKQNL010000253.1 GCA_029565815.1 Spirochaetota bacterium
CACAGGTAAAAGGGAAACATCTGCAAGGATAATGGATAGTCCGGCGAAAAACTGCCAAAGCTCAGGCCGAAGGCCTCTGACAGGGCGATGAACGGGTAATACACCATGCTTACCCCGGCGCACACGATGCCAGACCAAGAGGAGCGGCGAAGGTCCTTGCGTATGCGCAGGATGGTAAAGGCCATGATGCCGGCGTAGAACAGCGTTGCGCTCAGTATTATCGAGGCGGCCCGGTACTGGACGTTTCGTAGCCCTGGCAGGGCAAGGCTCAAGATGAAAAACAGAAAGCCAAGGCCGTTTAGCGCCAGTACGGTTTTGTAGGCCGGTAAGCCGCGGTCGCCCAGTATGAGCTTGTAGTGCAGGTAGCAGAAGCTCAGCCACGCTGGGCCCAAAAGGATGCGCGCCGCCCTGGCGCAATCCACCACGATGCTTCGGTAGCCGGCTTCCGGCCCGCTTGCCAAGAGGAGCAACTCTAGCGCAACCGAAACAAGGCCCGGCCCAAGAACGAGGTAATACGCCAGAAAGCCCCTGTCGCCCTTTTTACGAACGGTCACTCCTATGCCCACAGCCGTCGCGACGACCAACATCGCGGCCAGGGCGCCGACAACAAGGCGCAATGCCAAAATTCCCATATAGAAGGCAGTATAGGGTATTTCCACCCAGCAGTACAGACGGCATCATACTTTTGTATGAGTTCATGCTCATACAAAAATCAACCGTTCCCCTTTCCCGCAAAGCCATTGTTCTGCGCTAGACTGCGGCGCAAAGAGGTGCAGCATGAAACGTTGCTTTTTGCCGGTTTTTTCGCTGATGGCGGCGGTGGTTTTATTCCTTTCATGCGAACAGGCTAGCGGTGTGGAAGATTATTCCGAAGTATACACGGCCCAAATTCTGGAGCGTCCCGACGACCAGTTTGCCGAAGCCAACAGCTACATGGGCCGCTCCATATCGGTACACCAAAACAGAGCCCTGGTAGGCTGCCCTACTGGTGCAGCCTATGGCGGCGCGTTTGTGTACGAGCTGGACTCTAGCGGTATATGGAAGCAAGTTGCAACGCTTAAGCCAGCGGGGCTCAATGCACGGGATGAAGCCGGTACTACGGTGGCCATCCACGGAGACCTGGCTCTTGTTGGTGTGCCTAAAAGAACAAGTAGGCAAGGCGCCGTGTATGTATACGCGCGGCAAGGCGACGGTTCCTGGCTTCAGGAAGCCAGGCTGCAGCCGACGGACCTAGCCGAACGGGATTTTTACGGAACCTCGGTGGCCGTTTACGGAGACCGTATTGCGGTGGGGGCATCGGACCGCGACCATGAAGGCAAAATAGACAGTGGCTGCGTTTATGTGTATAAACGCGTTTCAGCGTGGGAGCACGAGGCTACCCTGTTCGATTCCGATGCGTACTGGTATCAGGGGCGATCTTTGTCCATGGCCGACGGCATTATCGTTTCCGCCATCCGGGATGCCGACGCGATCCCGCCAGGCGGTACCGAGTCGGTTCAATGCGGATTGGTACGAGTTTACGCATACAGCGGAACAGCGTGGGAACTGAGGGATACCTTGGTTCCGGCCGGTGGCAAGGACTACGACAGGTTTGGTATGAAAACCTCGATAGAAGGCGGAAGGATCGCCGTTATATCCAACGGCTATGACGACAGCTCGGTGGACTGCAGATCATTCTACATTTTTGAGAAGGACGGCGGTGGTTCCTGGGTCCAGAGCGCGAACATTCCGCTGAATATGATAACAAGCGACGGTGACTCCAGTGATATTTGTATAAGCGGCGACAGAATAGCCATTGCCAACGAGAATGCCCTTGTCCAAAGCATAAAAACCGGCATCGCAATCGTGTACGAGCTCAACGCTGACAGCCAGTGGCAGCTCAAGTGGATGCTGTATTCACCCAGCCCAAGTGATCTGTCCAGGTTTGGCCAAGCGCTTGCTTTCTATGATTCAGGCATTCTTGTCTCAGAAATGATGAACGATCAAGTAGCGGAAAACGCCGGGGCTGTGTATGACTTCCGCTGGTAAAAGGGGGAAACCTATGGTAATCGCAAAAAAG
>JAKQNL010000396.1 GCA_029565815.1 Spirochaetota bacterium
TATCCGCCGCCCTGTCCTTGGTAGCCGCCTTGGCCGGAGCCGCCCGAAGAACCCTGTCCTTGATAGCCGCCGCCTTGGCCTTGGTATCCGCCGCCTGAGCCTTGGTATCCACCGGGTCGCCTATCGCCATAGCCGCCGGGCCTGGACTGTGGGTTCTGGCCTTGGTATCCGCCGCCCTGTCCTTGGTATCCGCCACCCTGGCCTTGGTATCCGCCGCTTTGGCCAGGAGCGCCCGAGGAGCCTTGCCCCTGGTAGCCACCGGGCCTGCGTTCCCCGGAAGGAGCGCTTGGGCCACTGCGGTATCCGCCAACACGGCCGACCACACGGGGTCCGGTACCTGCTGGCCTGGTTTGATTAAGAGAAGGGCTTCCTGGGCTGGCTGCTTTGCGCTCAGCGGCAGGTTCTGCCTTTGGAGCATCGGCGCGCGGCGCTTCGGTACTTGCAGCTGCATGGGGCGCATGGGCTGTGTGTGCTTCGGGAGCCGCCGGAGCGGATTCTGCGCGCACTTCTGGCTTTGCGGCGTCATCAGGCCGCTTGTGGTGAGCAACGACCCGCGCAGCAACCTTTTTCGGCGCGCCTGCGGCGTCCGCAGTAGCCTCTGGGGCTGCAACGGGGGTCGCAGCCGGAGCTGGCTTTTTCTTTACAACAACGACCTTGCGGCGTTCTTGTGCTTGGGCATCAGGAAGCGCTTCCCCCGCCGCTACTGCGTTCTGGGGAGCGGCCTTTGGTTTTGGCTGCTTGATAAGTACCGGTTTTGGTTTATTCTCGTTGGTATCCGACATAGCCTACCTTCAGGTTTCCTGTTGCTCATCGCCATCTTCTTCATACTCGAAGGAGAGGGCTACACCGCACTGCGGGCACTGGGTCATTTCGGGCGTTACACGCGCGCTGCAGTCCGGGCATTCATATACCTCGTCCTCGTGCGCTTCGCTTGGCTGCTCCGAGCTTTCTTCCGGCTCGGGCTCCTCGCCCTGGTCGTCTTCTATCACTTCCACGTTCTCTTCGATGATGGAACGTATAGCTTCTATATCGGCGGCCGTTAGTCCTGGGGCTGCGGCCAAAAGCTCTTCGTCGCCGCGGGCCATAAAGTCTTCGATATACTCGATACCGGCTTCGGCAAAGGCTGCGGCAACACGGGCATCTACGCCGGGTAGCTCGTCCAAGCGCAGGATTTCGTCTTCGTCGCCGAACAAGCTCGATGCCGCGCGCCTGGCTTCGCTGCCAAGATCCATTTCGCGGAACTGCTCGTCGGTTTTTACGTCGATGCTCCAGTCGCACAAGCGGTTTGCAAGCCGAACGTTCAGTCCCTGCTTGCCTATGGCCACCGACAGCTGGCTTTCGTCGACCACCGCGAGCGCTGATTTTTTCGCCTCGTCCAGAATGTACACTTCGCGGACATCGGCCGGCGACAGAGCATTCTTGATGAAACGGCGCGGGTCGACCTCGTACTTGAGCACGTCGATTTTTTCGCCTTCAAGCTCGCGTATGATGTTCTGGATGCGTATGCCTTTAAGGCCGACGCATGCGCCAACCGGGTCCACGTCATCGCGGTGCGAGAACACCGCTATCTTGGTTCGGTAGCCCGGCTCGCGTACGATTTTGAACACTTCCACGGTGCGGTCGTATACTTCCGGCACCTCTAGTTCGAGTATTTTCTGCACGAACTCCGGATGGGTTCTGGACAGCACGATTTGCGGGCCGGCTTTACTCACCTCGGCTATAAGCGCCTTGATGCGCTCGCCGGGCTGGTAGGATTCCCGCGGGGACTGATACTTCTTGGGGAAGAAGCCTTCCATCTTGCCCAGGTCCACGAATATGTTGCCGTTTTTCTCGCGCTGGTAGTAGCCGATGATGATTTCGCCCAGCTTCGCGTGGTACTCGGCATACAAGGTATCCCGGGATATCTCGCGCAGGTTCTGCCTCGTGGTCTGCTTTGCAAGCATGACTTCGTGCAGATCGAACTCGTGCGGATCCATGGGTATTTCCAGGATATCGCCGGGCTCTGCGTCTTCGGCCAGCTTTTTGGCCTCGTCCAGTTCGATTTCCAGGACTGGGTCGTCCAGTTCCTCGACTATGGTCTTTTTTGCCAGAATCTCAACGCCTTCATAGCCTTCCAGGAAACGCACAACCGCGTTTTCCGATGTGCCAAAGCGTTTTTTATACGCGGCGAGCAACGCATCCTCGATGGTTTTAAGCACCAAGTCTTCCGATATGCCCTTTTCGTATATAAGCTGGCGGATTGCCTCTGCCATGTCTGATGCCATGGATTACCTACCCTCCTGGGAAGAATCGAGCTTGCCCTTGCGAATATGATCGAGCGGGATGGATTGAGTGTCTGCCCCGCATTGCAGTACTAGATGGGTTGCGCTGGCTTCCTTGATGATGCCGGCCTGTACCTCGTCGTTTTCCATGATCAGCTGAACGCCTTTGCCCACAAACAGCGCATACTCGGAAGCGTTGGCGAATTCCCTGTCAATGCCCGGGGAGGAAACTTCCAGATCGTATGAGTCCGGGCCGAATACCCGGTCCAGGATGGGCATGATTGCACGGTGGGCGCTGGCACATTGGTCGATACCGGTTCCTGCAGGCGTATAAACGACCGCGAGGACTCGGGCGTTGCTGCCCTTTTTGCTGATTTTGCTCTCTACGAGCGACAGGCCAAGGGTACCGACAACAGCGGCTAGTTCTTGGCGCAATTCACGGAAATCCGTCATACCCCTCTTGCTGGTACGGGCTCTCGGGCACCGTCCTATAAAAAAAAAGAGCCGTGCGCACGACTCATGAATTCAATGTATCGTACTGTCTTTGTGCATCATAGCAGGCATGTGCGCTCTTCGTCAATGACTTGGCATGCACAGGCCGTGTATAGTCTAGTCCGTTGCAAGAGCAAGCGCGTCCACGGTAGTAGCACCTGCAGCCCGGAGAATAGACGCGCATGCGGACAAGGTGGCTCCGGTAGTTATCACATCATCCAGCAAAACTGGATCCGCTGGAACCGTGATGGCCCTGCGGATAAGGCTGTATGAACGAGCTGCGTTTGCAAAGCGTTCCTGCGCATTGAGGCGTTTTTGCTGGGAACGGCCCCGCCTTTTAAGAACGCGCATAACGACTATGCCGTAGCGGCGCTGTAGTATTGTTGCGAGCACATCTACCTGGTCCCAACCGTTGGCCTTACGTTTTCCCGGCCTGGGCGGAACCGGTATGAGCACTCGACCCGGAAAGCTGTGCCTAAGCCGTTGGGCTACGACATCGGCTAAAAAGTATGCTAACGATGTACGCCCAGCGAATTTATACGCACCCACAAGATCCTTTGCGCTTCCGGCGTATGCGTACAAAGCTTCCACACGGCCATAAGGCCTATCCCGGCTTCTACAGCGCACACACATGCCCACTTCGGAAATAAGCGCGCGGCCGCAGGCTGGACAGGCCGGGGGCACAATAGGCGCGAGCGTAGCGGCACAGCTATCACACAAAGGCCAGGGATGAGCCGAATCGACAAAACCTGCGCACAGCACACAGAAGCGCGGCACAAGAATTTCCAGCGCAGCCCGCGGGAGCTTGATAAGATTCATGAAAGCTATACGCAGAAAGAACTAGCTGTGCGTGCGCTCGCCCAAGCTTTTTTTCAAACGCGCCAGCCGGTTGAGCGCATCGAGTGGGGTCAGACTGTTTACATCCATGGCGCGAAGCTCGTCGAGCACCAGGTCTTCGGGGGAAAACAGCGAACCGGCTGGGGCTGTGCGGGCAGCATGGTTTTTTGCATCGACTGTGGCAGCTACCATGTGTAGGCTCGGCTGTGCGCTCTCCAGGCCTATAAGCGCTAGCCGTATAGCTTGGGCTCGCTGTACCACTGCCTCTGGAATACCGGCAAGGGCAGCCACATGGATGCCGTAGGAACCGGCTGCAGGGCCAGGAACCACCCGGCGTAAAAACACCACATCCCCTTCCCGCTCGTCCACCGCCATGGACAAATCGATGAGCTTTGGATGCTGTATGGCAGTCAGTTCGTGGTAATGGGTAGCGAACAAACACCGGCAGCCTAGTGCGTCCAGCAGGTATTCGCTTACTGCCTGCGCTATGGCCAAGCCGTCTTGGGTACCGGTCCCACGGCCAACCTCGTCCATAACCACCAGGGAGCGTAGG
>JAKQNL010000416.1 GCA_029565815.1 Spirochaetota bacterium
CCCAGGAACCCGCCCAGGGTAAGGACCACGCCCATATACACATAGAAGCTTACCGCACGCTGCATTGGCCGGGATTTGGCCAAGAGGAAGGGAAAAACCGCGTATATCCCTATGTTGATCGCGTACAGTAGTCCGGCGCTCATGCTTGTGCCGCCGATGCGTGCATCTGAAGTTTAGCGCAGGGGACGTGCAGGCGCAAATCCGCAGCTTACGGCCATATGCGCTGAGGAGTGCGGGCGAATGGAACAGCCTCGCGTATGTGGTGTAATCCGCATATCCAGCGTAGCATGCGTTCTATACCCATGCCAAAGCCCGAGTGTGGCACCGAGCCCCAGCGGCGCAGGTCCAGGTACCAGGAAAAGGTTTCTTCGCTTAGCCCGTGCTCGGCCATGCGTGCGCGCAGAAATGCCAGGTCGCTTGCCCGCTGGCCCCCGGTGATTATCTCCCCAAAGCCACCGTGCATAAGGCAGTCGCTGGACAGGGCCACTTCCGGCCTATCCGGGTCGGCCTCGATGTAGAAAGCGCGACATGCGACTGGGTATTTGTACACGAAGAATGGCCGGTCGAACTGCATGGACAGGCATTCTTCGTCCTCAACCGACAGGTCTTGGCCCCAGCTTTTCTCGCGGCCACTACTGGCTAGCATGTGTAGAGCTTCGTCGTATTGGATGATTGTGAAGCTGGCGCTGTCCCAAACCATGCTGGCTGTGTCTCGGCCTAAAAGGGCTAGATCATCTGAACGTTCGTCGGCGACTGCCGACAAAATGGCGCGGATGAAACGCTCCTGGAAGGCCATGTTTTCTTGTGCATCCACCCAGGCCATTTCCGGCTCGACGCCCCAGAATTCTGTTAGATGGCGCCGCGTTAAGGATTTTTCAGCTCGGAAGCACGGACCCATGCTGTAGACTTTTTCAAGGGCCGCGATGCCGGCTTCCGAATACAGTTGTGCGCTTTGGGACAAGAACGCTGGTTTCCCAAAGTAATCCAGCTTAAACAGCTCCGTGGTATCTTCGCAGGATACCGGTGTCATGAGCGGTGCATCGAAGCGGTGAAAGCCCTGTCGGTGCAAAAATGACTGGCAGGCAAATTCCAACGACGAGCGTATGCGCAAAATAGCGGCCTGCTTGGGCGAGCGTATCCACAGGTGGCGTTGTTCCATGAGGAAATCCGGTCCGTGGTCTTTGCGGCTGATGGGAAAATCCGCTTCCGACGGCAGTACCCACACGCTGTGGGCTAGGAGCTCGGCGCCTTTTCCGTCGGGCGATGGACGAGCCGTACCGTGCACCATGATGGCTGATTCGCGGGGGGCTGTCCGCGCTGCCAGGAAATCCTGTGCGCCCATGCTGGTTTCTTCGCACACCACGCATATCTGGCCGTCCCCGTCGCGCAGGGTGATGAAGGCTAGCTTACCTCGATCCTGCCGTGAAGCCAGCCAGCCGCGCATGCTTACCCGCTGTCCGTCCAATGCTGCGGCTTTAAGGCCTTGTGTTCCGATTGTCATATCGACTCCCGTACCGGCCTAGCGTGGCCGGAAAAATAGAATACGGGTACCGATAAAAAAACGGCACCCGAAGGTGCCGTCTGTATCTCGTTCGCGCGCTTGCCTTAGGCTGTGCACACGGCGGAAACGGCACCCGTTTTGGGATTGCCGTTATTATTGAGAATGCTTACTAGGCGCACAGACTGCTTAACCATCGCACAAGCATAGGCAGGCCGGGGGCGGCTGTCAAGGGCGGGAAAAAATCCGTACTACGTAGCTTGGAAAAGAAAGGGTTTAAGGGGAAGGGAAACCTTGAAAAGGTGTCCCTTCCCCTTTCTGTGCTATTATTTCTTTATATTATAGAAAGCGTTCTTGCCTGCGTACTCGGCGATGCCCTCCATGGCGTCTTCGATGCGCATAAGCTGGTTGTATTTGCAGATGCGGTCGGTGCGGCTCATGGAGCCGGTTTTAATCTGGCCGGTTTCGCGTGCCACGACGAAGTCCGCAAGGAAGGTGTCTTCGGTCTCGCCGGAGCGGTGGCTGATGACGGCGGTGTAGCCGGCGCGCTTTACCATCTCGATAGCCTCGATGGTCTCGGTAACGGTGCCGATCTGGTTGAGCTTGATG
>JAKQNL010000426.1 GCA_029565815.1 Spirochaetota bacterium
ATTCCAGAAACACTCTGGACGCAGAATCCTTGTAGCGATCATCCGACGGAGGAAAGTGCCTGCCTATGTCACCCTGGCCTATGGCTCCGAGCACCGCATCGGTAAGCGCATGCGTAAGCGGGTCGCCATCGGAATGCCCAAGGCAACCCAGATCGGATTCCAAGCGCACGCCGCCCAGCACCAAATCACGGCCAGAAACCAGAGCGTGGCGATCCCAGCCCTGGCCTATGCGGAACCGATTCATGCCAGGTCCTCCACAAATGTGATTTTTGTATTGCTTCGCTCGCCTTCGACCACCAGCACCCTGCCGCCAGCGGCAGACCACGCTTCGGCGTCGTCGGTAACACTTGCGCTAGCGCTTGCGCTAGGGCTCGCGCACGCGACAGACAGCAATGCATGAAACGGAAAGCCCTGCGGCGTTTGCACGGCACGCAACATGCTGCGGGCCGGGTGTTCAACCACCATGCCGCTGCCGTCCACGCGTTTTATGGTATCGGTCGGCTGTATGCCGGGTATCACGGAAAGCGCGTCTAGTGGCGATTGCGGATAGACGCCGTTCGCATACTGCTGGCCAAGCGCAGTAAGCACCCGTTCCACCAGAATGCGGCTTGCCCAGGGCCTGGCTCCGTCATGGACCAGAACCAAAGGCGGCTGGTGCGGGACAAGAGCCTGTAAGCCATTACGAACGCTGTCGGCACGCTGTAGGCCGCCTTCTGCCAGCAGCAAACGATCAGCGTAACGGGCAAGGAACTCATCGCCCAAAACCTGTTCAGCAAGGCTACGGCCATGAGGCGGTACAACAGCTACCACGGCCATGCAGCCAGGCATGTCCAAAAACAACGACAGGGAATGGGCGAGCACCGGCTTTCCATCCAGGATGCGGTATTCTTTTTTACCGTTAGCAAAGCGGGAGCTAGAGCCAGCCGCGACCACCACGGCAGCGAAGGCCAGGTGGTCGGGCATCTAGCTTTCCAGGCGGGCCCGGATGAGCTCGGCTACGTCGTCCTTGGATTTTGCGAGGGAAAACGACACTTCGTCCTGCAAAAGGTTCAAGGCTGAATCGTACAGCTTACGCTCCAAAATGGGCAGTTCTTTTACTTTAGACCGGTGATACAGCGAGCGGACCACGCTTGCTATATCCATAACCGAACCTTTTTTTAGCAGATCAAGGTTCATCTGGTAACGCAGCTTCCAGTCTGTAGGAATGGGTGCGTATTCTTCGGAGATAAACGCAAGGGCTCGTTCGGCCTCGTCCTTGGGCACAATGGGTCGTATGCCCAACTCCTTTGTTTTGTCTACGGGGACCATGACGGTCATATCCGAAAACTCGAGGTAAATCGTGTAGTACAGGACCTTGTTCTCTTTGAACTGTTTTTCCTGAATACCCATAATGCGGCCAACGCCCTGGCTGGGGTACACAATGCGTTGGTCGACCTTATACTCTGTCTGGGGTTTTGCCTTGCTCATACCTGTTTCTATTTTACTCGCTGTGGAGTCTTTAGTCAAACAGGCTCAGCCTGCTGCCGGGGTCTGACCCTCCTGCTGGGGACTGACCCTGCCGCTGGGGACTGACCCTGCCGCTGGGGACTGACCCTCCTGCCGGGGACTGACCCTGCCGCTGGGGACTGACCCTAAGGCCTTGCGAACAGCTCCCACATTAGGATGGCCCCGGCCGCCCCGACGTTGAGCGAGTCCACCGCGTTGGCCATGGGCAGAACAACCCGTGCCGAACTTGCGGAAAGCACCTCTGGCGGTAAGCCGTAGCCTTCGTTACCCAAAACCAGGCAGGTTTGGCCCCGCTGGTCGGCGAATGCCCGGGCATCCCGCGGGTTAAGCGCATCTGGCACCAAAGCGGCTGCCAACACGGCGCCTGGCATGGCCGAAAGAGCAGACGTATCGATTCCGTATACCAGCGGCAGGGACAGGGCACAACCCATTCCCGAACGGATAGCTTTTCTGCCCAGCGGGTCGGCGCAGCCAGGGCCTAAACCCACCCAGCCGGCGCCCAAGGCGGCCGCCGAACGGATAAGCGCGCCCAGGTTGTCCGGGTCTGTCACGTTCCACAGAACCAAGCCCCTGAGGTCAGAGCTCCATGGGCCGGCTGGCCACAGAACGGGCTCCGGTCTCCGAGCCAGGGCAAGCACCCCCCGGTGAAAGGCAAAACCAACGAGCGCATCCAGTTCCGGCCCGGCAAGAACAAGCGGTGACTGTCCCCGCTGATTCCAGTACTCTTCGTCGGCCGGCACGCACACAAGCGCTTCTATAACACAGCCTGCGGCCAGGGCTTTTTCCAGCACCAGGCGCCCCTCGCACACAAAGAGGCCTTCGCGAGCGTAGTCGCGGTCCCTGAGGTTTTTGAACAAGAGCTGTACGCGATCTGGATACATGAGCGCAGTATAAACGCAGGCCAGCTGTTTAGGCGACCTCTAAAAACTTCAGTTTTTAGAGGTCTTCCTTGCAAAACAAGGTGTTTTCGGCCGAAAACACAGGGGAACCTTAAAAACCATAGGGTTTTTAGAGGTGCCCTTTAGGCCATGCGCCACCTGCCATGCCTGCGGTTGGAAAATTCCGCTCGCCGTGCTAGGCTTGCCCCAAGGGCTACGAGGCGCATGATGCGTCGGATGCCCTTCACGGAGGCCCCATGCGATACGCGGACATAGGACGACACGCCCCGCTGTTCAAAGGATACACGGAATTGCGCGTTCAGGAAAACAGCTCGCGCTCGGTAAACCTGCTTAACGGCGATGTGATAGGCAACTCAAGCGGCAGTCAGGCAGGCATATCGGCTCGGGCCTACAGCCACGGCGCCTGGGGTTTCGCATCCACTCCGGAAAGCGACGAACAGGCTATAGCGTATTGCGTGCGCCGCGCGGCGGGCAACGCACAGAACCTGGGAACTAAGGCCAAGAAAAAGCACTACCAATTTTCCGCCAGGCCCGCGCAGGCCGAGCATGACCTGGGCACGCAATCGCCCATGCCGGATCAGAAAACCATCATCGACTTTGCTCGAAACCTGGACGCGTACTGCGCGCAGAAATTCCCAAAGCTTTTATCCAGGGCTATCAACCTGGCCTGTGCCGACTCGGAAAAAACGCTGCTCAGTTCGGATGGCTCCCAGTCCTACTCGCTGACGCCCCGCAGTGTCCTGTACGTGTCCTTCACCATGGAGCACGATGGCCAGCCCATAGACCTGTACTCTATCGCAGGTGGCGGTAAGCGCTTTGGCCAGCTGTTCTCCAAGCCCGAGGACCTGTATGGCCGCATGGATGAGCTGTACGAAAAGCTGTGCAAGAAGGCCGAGGGTGTCTATGCCCGAGCCGGCACCCACGAGGTGGTTCTGGGCTCGGATCTGGCCGGAATCCTTGCGCACGA
>JAKQNL010000264.1 GCA_029565815.1 Spirochaetota bacterium
TTTTTTTGCCGCGACCAAGAAGACACAAGAACAGCGAACTCAGTATCCCAAAGCTTCGTAAGACGAGGCTTGACAGAATCGCACTATTGCGGTATTGTGTTACCACAATGCCGTTAAACACTATCATCCATCTATCCGATGCAGCCCTCATAGCCGTCCATGCCCTAGCAGGGCTGGCTTCGTCACCGGATCGCTTGGTTCAGTCCAAAGAGCTGGCCGAGGCTATCGGCGCAAGCGGCAACCACCTGGCCAAGGTGATGCAAAGGCTGGTAAAAGCCGGCCTGGTGCGATCGGTCAAAGGCCCATCGGGCGGTTTTGGTCTTGCAAAAAATGCAGATGCTATCAGTTTTAAGGCAGCCATCGAAGCAGTGGACGGCCCGCTTGGCAGCAATTTTTGCCCATTCAGCACCGAGCATTGCAATCCTGGTAACTGCATATTTGGTAAAGAAATAAGTAGCCATGCCCATCAGCTTATAGACTACCTTGGCCAGCGCAGCATAGGTGACATTGCGCGCCAAGGCGGCAGCATTACGCCAGCCCTGGCATGAGTTTTTTGGCTCCGTATTGTGGTCTTATGGTTCTTATATACTGATAAGGAGTGACAGGATGACGCGAACACTGATCGAGATTAACGAGGACCTGTGTGACGGCTGCGGTTTATGCGCAAACGGCTGCCACGAGGGGGCGCTCCGTATCATAGACGGCAAAGCCCGCCTGGTAGGAGAAAGCCTGTGCGACGGCCTGGGTGCGTGTATCGGTGACTGTCCCCGTGGAGCCTTGAAAACCGTCCAGCGCGAAGCCGAGGAATACTCCGAGCGCCGCGTCATCGAGAACATTTTGCCCAAGGGCATGAACACCGTCATGGCCCACCTCGAGCACCTGAAGTCCCACGGCCAGGACAGCTGGTACAACGAAGCCCTGGCCATCCTTAAGGAAAAAGGCATGTCCATCCCATCGTCCTCGCCGGCCGCGGCCGATAGCGGATGCGGATGCGGTTCCGGCGGATCGGGCAAGGCGCAGGCCAAGCCTGGTTTCAGCGCCGTGCGCACCGTGGACAACGGCATGTCCGGTGGCTGTCCGGGTTCAGCCGCCCGCTCCTTTTCACCTGCGGGTTCTGCCCAGCACACAGCCTCCAGCCAGGGCCGCCCGGCCCAGGCTGCCGGCGGCATGTCGTCCCGCCTGGAACAGTGGCCGGTGCAGCTGCACCTGATCAACCCGCGCGCCCCCTACTTTCAGGGAGCCGACATCCTGATCGCCGCCGACTGCACGGCTTTTGCCTGCGGAGCCTTTCACCAGGCCCTGCTAGCCGGCCGGAAACTGGTAATCGCTTGCCCGAAACTCGATAGCGGCAAAGAGATTTATGTGGATAAGATCCGCGCCCTGGTCGAGGAATCCGGCGCCTCATCCATAACCCTTGCCATCATGGAGGTACCATGCTGCGGCGGGCTCAAGCGACTGCTTGACGAAGCCCTGGCAGGTGCAACGCGCACCGTTCCGGTGTCCACCGTGGTGGTCGGCATAGAGGGCGGCAGCCTTACCTGGATGTAACGGCCCAAAGGCCAAGGAGGATATATGAACGCCATAGCGATTCTTGAGCACGAGCACGAGGCGATCCTGTTCGGCATCGGGCTTCTGGAAAAAGCCCTGGCCGAGGCCATCGGGGGCGATACCGACGCCAAGGCCGACCTCCCCGAGCTGGTGCGCTTCCTCAAGGGATTCGCCGACACCTGCCACCACGGCAAGGAAGAGGGCATCCTGTTCCCGGCCATGGAGGCCGCGGGTATTCCCAAGGACGGCGGGCCCATCGGGGTGATGCTCGACGAGCACGATCGGGGCCGGGCATTCGTGGCCGGCATGCGCACAGCCATGGAAACCGGCGACTGGGCCGGCGAATTTTCGCGCAACGCCGCCGGTTTCGCCCAGCTCCTTCGCGCGCACATCGACAAGGAAAACGGCGTCCTCTTTCCCATGGGCAAAAACGCCCTGGGCGACGCGCGGCTTGAGGCTATGGGCGCCGACTTCGACCGATTCGAGGAAACGGTGATGGGCAAGGGCGAGCATGAACGGCTTCACGCCATGCTGGACGGCTTTTCGGCCAAGTACGAGTAAGCGCATTTTTGGCGGTATCATGATCGCCGTTATAAAACACTAAGCTACCGGACCGGAGCCGGTGAAAATACAAGGAGACACACATGTTCTGCTACCAGTGCCAGGAAGCCATGGGAAACAAGGGCTGCTCGCTCGCCAAGGGCGTATGCGGCAAGGACGCGGCCACCTCTGAGATGCAGGATCTCTTGATCCACACGCTCAAGGGCGTGGCCGCCTGGGCAAACGAAGCCCGCGCCCACGGCCTAACCACGACCGATGCCGACAACGCCGTCATGGACGGCCTCTTTGCGACCATCACGAACGCCAATTTCGACGATG
>JAKQNL010000080.1 GCA_029565815.1 Spirochaetota bacterium
GGCGAAGACCACAGGCCGGCAGCGCGCCGAGGCTCGCAGGGCGCTCGCCCTGCTCCAAAAGCCGGCGGATATCAAGACGCGGGCCACGGCTGGCAGCCAAAGCCGAAACGGCACAAGCCATAAGCCTCACCTGGTTATACATAAATCCGTCCGCCCGGAACACAAGCTCCACATAGCCATCGTGAGGCTGTGCGTAACACTGGAACACCGTGCGCACAAAATCCTCTGTGTCTACCTTCGCGTTGGTAAAAGCCTTAAACCTGTGCCTGCCCTCAAACACGCTGCATGCATCCGCCATCATCGACAGAAGCGATGTGTTTGGCATGGCTATCGGCAAGCGGTGGGAGCAAGCTATGTCGTCGCGAAACGACAAGCGGTACACATAGGTTTTTTCCACGGCACGATAGCGCGCATGGAAAGCCGGATGTACTTCCCGAGCGGATACGATAGCCAGGTCCGTAGGCTGTAGCTGCGCGACCAGGCTTCCTAGCTCATCCAAAGCAAGTGTTGCAGGGAGCCGGACATTTGCGGCCTGCGCCTGTGCATGAACGCCTGCATCGGTTCTGCCCGAGCCGATAACGTTGACCGGCATCTTCGCTATCTGGCTCAGTACCTCTTCCAGTATCCCCTGGATGGTCCTTTTGCCAGGCAGCCTTTGCCAGCCGGAAAAGGCACTTCCGTCGTACGCAACGAGTAACAGAATATTCCGTAGGCCTTCCATGCTCATGGCTGCTCCCGCCGTAAGTGTAACGAAGATTTGGGATACGCGCATCGGGCTTGCGTAAAGAGAAGCAAGCGGTCATTCTGCTCTGTATCATGATACGAACCCTGGTGTTTTTCGCGTATTTTTGGGCAAGCCTAACGCTCACCCTGCCCCTTGGCATAGTCCTAAGCATCATAAGCTTAGTGTTTCCCGTCCGCGCCATCCGCGAGTTCTTGGGCTTGCTGGTTCGGGCATGGGCACGCAGCATACTGTGGGCATCCGGCTCTACTGTCGACGTAGCCGGCCTGGAACATGTTCCGCGCCGAGGAGCTTTGGTTGTAGTGGGCAACCACCAAGGCGACATGGATATCCTGGTTCTTTTGGCATATCTCCCCCGATCCGTTGGATTCATGGCAAAAAGCCAGGCGCGCTGGGTGCCGTTCATCAACCTGTGGGTCATGGCTATCGGCAGCGTGTTCGTCAACAGATCAAGCATCGCACAAGGCATGAAAAGCATAGACCAGGGCGTACAATCGGTGCGCACAGGCAAGGCCCTGGCTATTTTCCCCGAAGGCACCCGCAGCCGAAGCAGCATCATGCTCCCCTTTAGAAACGGCAGCTTCAAACTGGCGACCAAGGCAGGCGCCCTTGTGTTGCCGGTCAGTATCGACGGCACCTGGAAAATATGGGAAGACAAACACCGCATAGTTCCGTCCCATGTCCGCTTTGTGGTACACCCGGCACTGCCTACCGCGGGCATGGACGCCGAAGCCCGCAAGGCCTTACCGGAACTCACCCGGAACATCATCCTGCAAGAACTGCATCCGGAACTGCGTTTCCGGCCCGTTCGGGAAAGCGACCGGGATGCGGTCATAGCCCTGTGTAGGACAATATGGGACGGAACCGACTACTTGCCGTCATCGTTTGACGCATGGCTTTCCGACCGTGAAGGTTTTTTTACTGCATGCGTTAGCCCTTCTGCTGCCGGGCTCGAGCGCCTGGTGGGCTTAAGCAAAATCAGCTTCGTAGCCCCGGGCCACGCATGGCTGGAAGGCTTACGAAAATCACCCGAGCTTGGAGTACGCGGCGTTGGCACAGCCCTTAGTAGGCACGCGCTTTCTACGCTAGCAGCTATGCCTTCGCTTGCATCCATACGCTTCTCCACCTATTTTGATAATGCCCCGTCCATAGCCCTTAACGAAGCGCTTGGATTTGTCCGTATACGCGTACGTTCCTGCAGATCAAAAACCTTGCGCGGAGACGAAGCACAAGCCCCGCTCCCCTTAAACGCGGAAGCCGGCACCCTGTGCGCCGCGGAAGCCGCTCCTGCGTATGCCGCATTTTTGGAATCCGGCTGGTTTGATGGATTCATCTATGCATCCTGGAAGGCTTGGCCTGCGGACAGTCCATCGCGCTTAGGCCTTTTTGCGCAGGCAAACGGCATCTTTTCGCTTGTTCCTCCTGGAGGCGGTCAGCCTGCTGGCTACATCGCCCTCTATGCCGATGCAACAAAACGGCAGGTTTCGGTAGGCGCTCTATGTGCAGCCGATGCGGTAAGTCTTAGCGCTCTCGTGTCAAAAGCCGAACAGGTATGCTTGGAAGCCGGCTATGACTGCGTCGAGTTCATCTGCCCGCCACAACGCGAAAAACTGGCTCCTTTGGATGCATTAGGCTATACCGCCTGGGAGCAGGATGAGGATTTTTTCCTGTATGAATTCCCTATGGACAAACTAAAGGGAACCTCTGAAAACTTTAGTTATTAGAGCTTCCCTACAACAGTTCTCTTAGTCCGTGGGCTTAGCCGCTATGCCAGCGCCAGCCTCAAGCTCCAGGAGCTGCCGCTTGCGCTGTAGGCCACCTGCATAGCCGGTTAACGCTCCGTTCGCCCCGACAATGCGGTGACAGGGTATGAGTATGGCCAGGCGGTTTTGCCCAATCGCGGCGGCGACTGCTCGGGCTGCGCTAGGTTTGCCAAGCTTGGCCGCCATGGTACCGTAACTCATGGTGCTGCCGTAGGGCACCGAAAGAAGGAATGCCCACACCGAACGCTGAAAATCCGTACCCGGATACTCTAGTTCCAGATCGAATGCCGTGCGCGTGCCGGAAAAATATTCTGCAAGCTGGGCGAATGCCCGCTCGTGGGTTTGTGTCCTCTCGTTCTTGCATGGGCACTGGTAATGCCGTTCAAGCCACAGCCGTTCGGCGGCCAGGCCCGGGCGGTCGGAAAATTCCAGTAGGCACAGGCGGTTTTGTGCGACTATCGCTTCCATCGTGCCAAGCGGGCTTTGCACTGTGGATGAAAACAGGCTCACAGGTTGGTTCTTCATAGCTACCTCGTTATCACAAGAAAAAATAACCCAAAACCAGGGCGTACGCGCAGCCAAGCACCATGAAAGCGCCAAGCGGAGCGGTAAAGCGCCGTATGATGGCCGGCAGGCCTGAACCGAAGTGTTGTGCGCTAACCACCATGCACACGTGCAGGGGCGAGAACATCATGCCCGCATAGCCGAACACGCCGGCAAGCACCACCGCAGCCTCCAGCGGAAAGGCGGAACCGGCAGGGAAAAGCCCAAGCACGATGGGAAACGACAAACCGACATATCCAAAGCCAACGCCGCTTACCAAGCCGGCTACAAAGGGCAGTACAGCAGCGGCGGCTATAGCAGGAATACCCGCGCTTGCAAGCTCGGCTGCAGAAGCCTGGGCTACCCCGCCGGCCGCAAGGAGTGCTGCAAAGACCTTAATGCCCGCAACCACGGCGCTAAGCTTGAGTGTGCTAGCACTGATGCAGCCTTTGAATGCGCCCCTGCCCTGAGGCATAGAGCCGAGGTACAAAGACGCTGCGGTGATGGACAAGAAGATGGGCACATAGTGACCGATGGTAGATGCAAGCGCCGGGTCCATGCCAAAGCGCGGCAATACGAGCGAGCCAAGCGCATCCAAGATCGCATAGCCGCCAAGCACGATGGCAAGCGGGGCGAATCCAGACAACACGCTGGCTATGCTGGCTTTTTCTTTACGCTCAGTGTGCGCTTGCCGGCTCTGTTCCAGTTTTTTTGGCAAGATGAAGAGCAAACCAAGCACGAACAGAAGCGGCGCGGCGTACAGGTTAAGGAGCATGAGCCTGCCTACTGAAAGGCCGGCCATGGTGGATGTTAGGATGAACGCCGGGTACAAGGGCCATGCAAGTTCCAGGTTGTGCCTAAACCAGTAGTTGGTGGTGGACAGCGTGTGGTTTCCGCGTTCGCGTTCCGGATCAAAAGCATCCACCAAGGGCGCAGACAAAATCGCGCCACCGGGCATGGGCAAGGTACCGATGATGAGCGGCGCTATGGCAAGGGTTAGGCGCTTCGATGGCACGATCGATGCAAGGGCGCGAGCAAAGCCGTCCATGGCGCCTGCCTTTTTCATGGCACTGGAAAAAGCCATGATAACGGTTACTAGCACAAGGAGTAGGAGCGTATCCGGTTTTAACAGCTCCGCAAGCGCTGCGCGGATTATCGCCGTTGGAAATTATCCGTGTAGCGAGGCGAACAGTATACCGCCGCCAGCAGCCGCAATTCCTAGGTGCAGCTTTTTTGCACTTGCAAAAACCACAAGGGCAAACACGGCAAGCACCACAACCAGCACAGGTATCTGGAGCATGAAAACCTCCGGCACAGCCATGGTGCACCGGAGGGAAGCATTAGCGCAAGCGGGCCAGGATAGCCACCAGCAGCTTCCAGAACTTTTGCGCTGCACTCACGCTTGCCCGCTCGTCCGGAGAATGCGGATACAGAATGGTCGGTCCTATCGAAAGCATTTCCATGTCCGGGTACAATGGCCTAAACACGCCGCACTCCAGACCCGCATGTATGGATGATATACGCGGAGGCTCGCCAAACAGCTGGCGGTATTCATCCACCGCAAGCGACAAGAGGAGGCTGGTAGGATCTGGTTTCCACGCAGGCGATGCTGCCGGCCTGGAACAGAGGGCACCCAGATTCATAAGGTATGCTTCTATCTCGGTTGCAACCGTTTCCATTTCCAGCTGAACGGAACTGCGTACCAAAACCAGCGTCCGCAATATCATGGATCCGTCTTCCTCAGACAGTGACAGAACGCCCAGGTTGGAAGAAGTGCGGGTAACACCGGCCATGGTCGGTTCCATGGCTATGCATCCGTTCGGCAGCGCATTGAGCGCATTCAAGATGCCTATGGAATCGTGTCCGCTTAAAACAACCTTAGGCGCGTCTACAGGTTTACACTCCAGAGTCCAGTCTTTATCTTTATCTATCAATTCCTCGCGAATGGTTTGTTCCCGTAGCCGCAGTGCGCCAAGCCACGCATCTGCAGAATTTTCTGGCAGACCGAAGACGGCCATCGCTTCACGGGGCAGCGCGTTCACCGCACCGCCGCCTTCCAGTTCCGCAAGCATGAGCCCGCTCGATGCTTCGGAAGCAAGCAATCGGGTAAGCACGGCAATGGCGCTGCCGCGTCGATGCACATCGAGGCCGGAATGACCACCCTGGAAACCGGCCAGCTGCAGAGCATAAAACCGGTATCCGCCCGGCGGCACTGCTGTCTTGAACGATGCTTGTGAACGGGTGCGGAGCATACCTGCGCATCCTATGATAAGATCGTCTACATCCTCCGCATCCAGGTTGAGCAGAAACCGGCCTGTAAGCACGCCTGCCTTGAAAGCGCGTGCCCCGGACATGCCATCTTCCTCGTTGACGGTAAACAAGCATTCAAGCGGCCCATGGGCTATCGACGCATCCTCCGCTACAGCCATGGCTGCGGCTATGCCCAGGCCATCATCCGCACCGAGTGTCGTATTGTGTGCCGTTACCCAGTCCGGGTTTTTCGGATCCAGCTGCGGCAGGATGGGATCTTTCTCGAAATCG
>JAKQNL010000288.1 GCA_029565815.1 Spirochaetota bacterium
ACGAACCACAGAGGCACCGAGACACAGAGAAGAAAAGAAAGAAGGGGAAACAAGAAAGCGAACCACGGAGGAACGCATGTTTGTGTACCTTAGGCAGTTTTGGCCCTTGCCTAAACTGCCTAAGGTCGCTGGGCAGGACGCCCTGCGACCGACGAACTCAGGGGCGAACAACCCGGAACCCGATACCGATGCTCTGGCCGTAAGGGATGTAGTTGTGCCGGATAGCGACGGGGCAGTTGGACGCAAGGCTGACCCAGCTGCCACCGCGGACAACACGGTGCGTCGCCAGGGTACTGTTCTGGTAGTCGGTACTCTCGCCTGCCGGGTAGGTCGCGTACCAGTCCCAACACCATTCCCATACGTTGCCGCTTAGGTCGTATATGCCTAGTTCGTTGGCCGTTTTAGTGCCAACTGGGTGGGTTTTACTTCCACTGTTCGAACTATACCAGGCATAGTTCCTCATGTTTACCTGAGCTCCAGCTACTTCGGTACTGCCTGCGTAACCTTTAGTATAACCAGTGGTGTTTACACCCGTGCCGGTATAGCCATTACTGCGGTCGGCGGTAGCGCCCATAGCTGCCCACATCCACTGCATCTCGGTGGGTAGGCGGTAGCCGGTGGCAGTCCAGGTGCAGGTTGCGGCATTCCAGTCGGCATTACTTGTGGTAGGGATGCTTGCAAAGCTAAGGTTTGCCCAGTCAACTTCCGTGGTGCCGCCAATTTTTACGCTGTAGGCTGGCTGTAGGCCCTCAAGCAGGCTTAGCTTGTTGCAAAAAGCTATAGCCTGGTACCAGTTAACCATCTGGACCGGGTCACTGGTGCCGCTTGAGTCGGTGGTGTTGCTGGGGTCGGTGCCCATAATGGCGGCAAACTGGGCGCGGGTAATCTCGTGCTGGCTCATGCGGAAGGCACTTTGGTGGCTTATGTTGGTAGCTGTAGCATCCCGCTGGAAACTGCCGGCGGGCACATACTTGAGGATGCCGATTGTGGGGGAAGTGTAATCTAGGCTAGCGGGGGGGATCCTGGGTTGGGCTTGGACAGCCAAGCAAGACCACGGCTGCCAGTGCTGCCAGTAGCGGGAAGAATAGTTTTGTTCGCACGTGGAACTCCTTTACATTGGTACAACCATTGTAGGGCAGTTTTACATTTCCATCCAGCCTATACCCAGTGTTACGAAGCCTTGGGATAGCTAGCGCTTAATTTCTTATTAAATATATATTTATTTGCTGGTGCCCCGAAGCTTATGGGAAATTCCATGATTTCTCCGTATATCGGTGGTTCAATTCCTGCTTTCCCTTGACAGCGCGTACGCATTTACGTACCATTAAACTAGCGAGGTGCAAACATGCCAACCCTTACTGCCAGCGATGCCCGATCCAGGCTATATAGGCTTATAGACGAAACCAATGAATCCCACCTGCCCGTACGCATATCGGGGAAACGATACAATGCGGTCCTGATTTCCGAGGAAGACTGGGAAGCTATACAAGAAACACTGTATCTATGCTCTATCCCGGGCATGCGTGAATCCATACTAGAAGGCATGCAACAGAATATTAACGACTGCTCCACGGATCTGAACTGGTAATGTGGAAACTGGTCTTTACAAAGCAAGCAATTAAGGACTCTGAAAAAATCAAACAGACAGGCTTAAAGGAAAAAGTCCAGCTACTTCTTGACATCCTTAAAGCTGACCCGTTCCAAAGCCCACCGTCCTATGAAAAGCTAATAGGCGATTTAAGCGGTGCGTTTTCCAGAAGAATAAACATCCAGCATCGTTTGGTATACCAACTATATACGGTAGAAAAAACGGTAAAGATCATACGCATGTGGACGCACTATGAGTAATGAGCCTATTTCAAAAGTCTGTTACTTTAGAAATAGGCTTCTCGATTGCTCGCGTTTATATGAAAAAGCCGCAAACGCTGTGCAAATCATGTCATATATTGTAGCGCTTTCAAATCAATGGACAGTGTTTTCGGCCGAAAACACAAGGGAACCTTAAAAACCATCGGGTTTTTAGAGGTTTCCATTGGCCAAGTATGGCTTCACAGTAATGAGGCAAAAGGGAAGCCATGTCGTTCTTAGGCGAGTCGAACCGTTCTCTCAGTTAGTAATACCCGATCATAAAGAACTAGATACCGGAACTTTACGGGCAATTATCCGCCAAGGGGATATTTCCATAGAAGATTTTATTAAAAACATATAGCAGTTATTTTAATACCCAGCGCCCCGAAGCTTATGGGAAATCCTACCTTCTTTGTGCCTTGGCGACTTTGCGTGGCATGTAATTTTTGACCTCTCCTCGGCTATAGATACAAAAAAGCCGTCCTTGCGGACGGCCTTTGTTTTGCTCGTGGAGCTTTGCCAGGATACTGGCAGGGGAATCGGCTTCCGGCTCTCGCCGTCCTGGCTCAAGCCTCCAGCCCGGGGTTCTCGCTGTCGGCGCCCTCGTGGCGCCTCTTCCTCCAAGCTACTACGCTTGCTTGTAGCTTGGAGGCGCTCGAACCCTTCGATTCCCCTCTCCTCCACTTATTTAAGCAAAAGAAAAGCCGCCCTTGCGGACGGCTTTTCTTTTGCTCGTGGAGGTGAGGGGAATCGAACCCCTGACCTCTTGAATGCCATTCAAACGCTCTACCAACTGAGCTACACCCCCGAGGCGAGTGGCACTATAGCCAAGGGGGCGCGGGGATGTCAAGCGGGGAACGCGGGCGGGGCTTGAGGATGATGGCTGTAGCGGTCATACTGGGGCAATGGATAGAGTCATGCAGGTATCCGCCACCTGTGCCATTGGGCTTGAGCGGGTTCTGGCTTCCGAGCTGGAGCGATTTGGCCTCACAACAGGCGCTCGAAGCGCAGGACGGGTGTCGGCACAGGCCGACAGGCACACGCTTGCTTCCGCGCTAGCTGGTCTACGCACCGCAGACCGGCTGTTTTTGCTGGCTGGTTCCTTCCCGGCGGCAGATTTTGACCAGCTTTTTGAGGGCGTCCGGGCTATTCCCTGGGAGCTATGGGTAGGCAAGAACGACAAGCTCGTCATAGAAAAGGCTAAATCTTCCCGATCGGCCGTCGCAGCGCAAAATGCTATACAGGCTATGAGCCTAAAGGCTGCATACGAGCGCCTATGCCCCCGCTATGGCGTATCCCGCATGCCAGAAACGGGTGCGCTAGTTTCTGCTCGTGTCAGAATAGAAGATGACAAGGCCGTGGTGGAACTGGATCTGTGCGGCGAGGCTCTGTCCCGCAGGGGCTACCGCAAACATCCAACCGAGGCTCCGCTTAAAGAAAGCGTGGCTGCGGCTCTTTTGTACAGTGCAGGATGGCGCTACAACACAGCCCTGTATGATCCTTTCTGCGGCTCGGGAACCATACCCATAGAAGCTGCCCTTATGGGCCTCAATGTAGCTCCTGGCCTATTACGCGAGTTTGCATGGGAGTCTATGCCCGACGGAGGCCGCTCGGAATTGATCGAAGTGCGCGAAAAGGCTCGCTCTGCCATTCGAACCGACCGCGATCTGCAAATATCTGGCTCTGATGCGGACAAATCTGCGCTCGAGTCAGCCTTGGCCAACGCCCGGCTTGCCCGCGTGGACGACCGCGTGCGCTTTTTCCAGGCTCGAGCAGAACTGGCAGCTCCATTTACGGACAAAGGCATGGTGATAACCGACCCGCCCTATGGCAAGCGTCTGGGTACACCGGCAGAGGCCGACGCGCTCTATGCATCGCTGTCATCGTTCCGTGATCGCTTTAAGGGCTGGGAGCTGTGCTTTGTGGTGGACAGGGAAGACTTCTCGTCGTTCCCCGGCAGCAAAGGCTCGTCCTTGAAAATCATTGACGGTTCGGAGACTCGTTTCTTCCAAAGATTCGCCCGCGGCTCCTAAAGCGTAGTGCCACGAAGCTTATGGGGAACTAGGGATGCTTTGAGGACAAGCGCGACAGAAAAGCTAGCAGCTTTTCCCGGAATAATAGCCCTAGGAAAAACGCTATCGATGCAACAATGGCTACCAACAGCGCGATACGGTAGTCTTTATCAAACACCGCAGAGCCTATGTAGGAGCTTCCAACTATGCCGGGTAGGCGTCCAATGGTCGAAATGACCAAAAACGAGCCAAAACCCAGGCGGCTGGCACCGGCTACATAGGTCAATGCGTCTTTTGGTATGCCCGGTATTGCGAACAGTAAGAAAAATGCTGCAGCAGCCCGGCCGCCAGCTGTAGCTGCTTCTATGCGCTCCACCTTTGCTGCGCTAAAAAGGCTTTCCACAAAGGGCCTACCCAAGAACCTGCCGGCTGCAAAGTTCACCAGGGAACCTGCCAGAATGCTGGCCACAGAAAGAGCCGTGCCGGACCACATACCGAACACATACCCGCCGGCTAGCTGTACTAGCTCTCCGGGCAGTATGAACACTACAACCTGTAGTACCTGTATGCCCATAAAAACCAGGGCCGACCAAGCTCCCGAAGCTGCCACAAATTCACGAACGCTCTCTGGACTCTTAAACAGGGCGGCTAGCGGCTCCCAAAAGGAAAGCACAAGGGCTAGCACAGCAAGAATAAGTGCTGGAAACCCAAGTAGGGACAGGATGCGTTTGGCTTTATCGCTCATAGCTGGACTATAGCCACCAAGTCCAGGGCAAGCAAGCTAGTGCCCCGAAGCTTATTGGGGAAAACCCCCGCGACAGAACCATAGCCCTACGGGTATACTCGCTGTCATGGCATATAAGGACTTACAAGATTTTATCCGGGCCATCGAAGCCCGCGGCGAACTTAAGCGCGTAGCGGTGGAGGTGGACCCCCGCCTGGAAATCACCGAGATAGCCGAGCGCGTGATGCGCATGCCCGGCGGCGGGCCGGCTCTGCTGTTTGAGAAGGTCAAAGGATCGCGCTGGCCGCTCCTTATCAATGCTATGGGTAGCGAAGGCCGCATGGCTTTGGCTCTTGGCGCTAGCAGTTTGGACGAAAAAGCACAACAGATAGAGGACCTGCTTGCCTGGTTATGGAAGCAGGCCAGGGGTTTTAGCCTGTTCAAGAGCGCTCCCCAGGCCCTGCCAAAACTACCGCTTGCATTAAGTTTGCTTCCGCGACGCGTAACGCGGCCGCTCTGCCAGCAGGTAAAGGACGACGAGTCGGGCTTTAACAGCCTGCCGGTGCTTACCTGCTGGCCACAGGACGGCGGTCCATTCCTCACCCTGCCGCTGGTGTGCACTAAGGATCCGGAGACGGGCGCACAAAACATGGGCATGTACCGCATGCAGGTATACGACGACAAAACAGCCGGCATGCACTGGCACCTGCACAAAGACGGGGCTCACTTTTTCCAAAAGTACAAGGCTATGGGCAAACGTATGCCGGTAGCTGTTGCCCTGGGCTGCGACCCGGCGGTAAGCTATGCATCCACCGCCCCGCTACCGGAAGGTGTGTGGGAAATGATGTTTGCAGGCTTTTTGCGCGGCAAGAGCGCGACTATTGCCAAGGCGACCCTGTCCGACCTGGATGTGCCGGCGGATGCAGAATTCGTGCTGGAAGGTTACGTTGACCCGGAGGAAAGCCGGCTAGAGGGTCCCTTTGGCGACCACACCGGCTACTATTCGCTACAGGATAATTACCCAGTGTTTCACCTACAGCGCATAACGCGGCGCAAGAACCCGGTCTACCCGGCCACGATTGTGGGCATACCGCCCAAAGAAGACTGCTACATGGCCAAGGCTACCGAGCGCCTGTTTTTGCCGCTCTTAAAACAGCTGTGCCCCGAGATTGTGGACCTGTCCATGCCGCTAGAAGGCGTGTTCCACAACTGCGTCATCGTGTCGATACAAAAGCGTTTTCCCGGCCAGGCGCGCAAGGTGATGAACTTTTTGTGGGGTATGGGCCAGATGATGTACACCAAGCTCATTGTGGTGGTGGATGCTGAGGTGAATCCTGCGGACACATCCGCCGTTGCCTGGCGTGCATTCAACAATATCGATGCAAAGCGCGACCTGGTGCTGTCCGATGGGCCCCTCGATGCCCTCGATCACAGTTCACCCCTGCCCCGCTACGGCACCCGCCTGGGCGTGGACGCAACCCGCAAGGGCCCCGACGAAGGCCATACCCGAGCATGGCCGGATTCGCTAAGCATGGACGAGTCGGTGCGAGCCCTGGTGGACGGCCGCTGGCGGGACTATGGCATCTGAGCAAGCGCCGCGTGCGGCACGAGCGCGCGGGGGTCTGACCCTGGGGCTTTTGTCGGACATAGGAGAAGCGGTCATCATACGGCACACCCTGTTTTCTCTACCCTTTGCCCTTATTGCCATCCTGTTGGAAACCGGCGGAAAACCAAAACTGCTGGATGTGGTGCTCATACTCATCGCGGCGGCGGCCGCACGAAACGCCGCAAACGCGCTTAACCGCATTATCGACGCGAAGATAGACGCGAACAACCCGCGCACAGCTGGCCGCCACCTGCCATCGGGCAAGCTAAAAGCCGGACAGCTGTGGGCATTTACCGCCATCATGCTTGCCCTCCTGGTCTCCTGCGCATGGCTTTTGGACCCGCTGTGCGTGCTTCTGTTGCCGCTTGCAGGCGTCATGGTTTTTGGTTATTCGTTTACAAAACGCTACACCTGGCTGTGCCATTTTTGGCTCGGCCTTACCTGCGCGGCAGCTCCCATGGGAGCCCTCATCGCCGTAAGCGGGCGCATAGAGTTCCGGTTTTTCGTGTTGGCCGGGGCTGTGGCTGCCTGGGTTGCCGGCTTTGACATTATATACGCGCGGGGGGACCTCGACCTTGACCGCCGCCAGGGTATACACTCGGTGCCGGCCCGCTTTGGCATGGCAGGCTCGCGCTTGTTTGCAATCACGTGCCATGCGCTGTGCGTGCTTGCCTTCGCTGCCATGCCCTGGTCCTGGGATCTAGGCTGGCCCTGGCTAAGCGCGACGGCTCTGTGCGCGGCGCTTTTGATCGCGGAGCATATAGTGGCGCAGGGCGGCACGGACCGGCACCTACGGCTGGCAAGCTACTCGATCAACGAGGTGATTCCGCTGGTGATGCTCGCGTTCGCTCTGGTCGATATCTATCTAGCGTGAGGGTATGGATGGGCAGCTTTCTGGTATGCGTAACGGGAGCAAGCGGCTCGGTGTATGGCCTTAGGGTCATTAAAGCGCTTGCCGAAGGCGGCCACGATGTGCATACGGTTTTTTCGGACTGGGGCACCCGTGTTACCCTGTCGGAGACCGGCATGCCGGTAAGCGCATGGCTGGACAGCCTGGGCGTAGGCCCGGCTCGCCGCTACGCGCCATCGGACCTGTCAGCGCCGCCAGCGTCGGGCTCGTTTAAGCTGGACGGCACGGTGATAGTTCCATGTTCCATGAGCTCGGCCGGCGCAATAGCTTCGGGAGCGGGCAGGAACCTGGTGCACAGGGCAGCCGCCGTTGCGCTTAAGGAAGGCAGGCGCATCATCCTGTGCCCCCGGGAAACGCCGCTGTCGCTTATTGATTTGAAAAATTTGTGCGCACTGGCCGAGGCCGGTGCTATAATCCTGCCCGCTTGTCCGGGCTTTTACCATCGCCCAGCCACGGTCGACCAGCTGGTCGATTTTGTAGCAGGCAGAATTCTGGACCGCCTAGGGGTCGAGCACAGCTTGTGCCCGCGCTGGGACGGTTCGAACGGAGCATTTTCATGAGTCATTCCAGACGTCTGGCGGGTTTTATGGCCGCCGGAGCCATTGTCAGTATTTGTGCTGTCGCCTTGTCCGCCCTGTCCATGGGTTCCTGCGCCAAGCGTACCCTGGGAGATCCCATACGCCTGGGCATCATGCCGGACGTGGACTCGCTGCCGTTCATGGTTGCTGCCGAAGAAGGCCTGTTTGCGCGCGAGGGTGTACAGGTGGAGCTCATCAGCTTCTCTAACGCCCAGGAGCGCGAGGCAGCCATCCAGGCCGGCCAGTTGGACGGAGCCATATCGGATTTGCTTGCCGTGGCATTCTCTGCAGCTAGTGGTTTTGACATGGTGGTTACCAGCGCGACCGACGGCCGTTACGGCATAGCCACCGCGCCGGGCTCCGGCTTGCAAACGATACAGCAGCTACAGGGCAAAACCATAGCCATGTCCACCAACACCATCATCCAGTACGCGGTGGATTCGTTCACTAAAGCCGCAGGCATTCCGCAAGACGGATACACGGTAGCCGCGGTGCCCAAGATGCCGGTGCGCATGGAAATGCTGCTTGCTGGGCAAGTTGATGCTGCGGGACTGCCGGAACCGTTTTTGTCGGTAGCAATTGCCCGCGGGGCAACCATGGTTGCAAGTAGCGACAAGTCTGGCCTGGACGCTGCGGTGGTCGTGTTTTCCCGCAGGTTCCTGGACTCCCACATGGCCGATGTAAAGAAAATGTACCACGCATACGACGACGCCCGCCAGCGCATCAACGCCAAACCGGACGAGTACCAGCCCTTCCTGGTTCAGAAGGCGTCGTTCCCCGAAGAAGTGCGCTGGTCGTATCAATTTGTTACGTACAGAAAGCCTAGCCTGCCTGCGCCCAGCCAGGTGGAAGCGGTAATCGAGTGGCTGGAAGCGCGCAAGCTTTTAACCAGCGAGGTAATAGCCCGCAATCTGGTAGACGAGCGGGTTCTTGCCGGATGGTAAGCTTTAGGGAGCTTTCGCTACGCTATCGCGTGGCCGGAGCTTTCCTGGATGCTGTAGACTCGGCCAGCGCGGACTGCCCCCACCTGGCCATTAGCGCGATTGTGGGCAGATCCGGCTGCGGAAAGACAAGCCTGTTACGGGCAGCCGCCGGCCTCCTGGCTCCTTCATCAGGCTCTGTGTGGGTGAACGGTCGGCAGGTACAGGGACCAGAGCCCCACTCGGCACTGGTGTTTCAAGACCACGGCCTGTTACCCTGGCGTACGGTCGAGGCTAACGCAAGCCTACCCTTGGAGCTTTCCGGCGTACAACCAAAAGAGCGACGCGCGCGCATAGGGCCGATTTTGCAAGAGCTAGGCCTATACGAGCACCGATCCATGTTTCCGTCTCAGCTATCCGGCGGCCAAAAACAGCGCTTGGGACTGGCTCGGGCTTTGGCATCGAAACCGGAGCTTTTGCTTATGGACGAGCCGTTTTCCGGCCTGGATGCGCTGACCCGCGAAAGCGCACAAAACTTCCTGCTTGCGCTGTGGGCATCTCATCCTATGACCATAGTGCTGGTAACCCATTCCATAGAAGAAGCTGCATACCTGGCATCCCATGTCCATGTCATGACAGGCACCCAACCTGGCCGCTTTGGTGCGCACATCCACTTGCCCTGGAACGATGCAGGCTGCCGTGCCGCCCTATCCACTACCCCAGGCGAAACAAACACGGACGCTCGAAGCACAGCCCGCTTTCTGGAAGCTTGCGGCCGTATCAGGCACGCATTGGGGTCTGACCCCCTATGAAACGCATCGGAGCTCTCCTGGCCGCGCTTGGGCTTACTGCCTTCTGGGCCCTGGCAGCCGCTCTAGCCAACAAACCGTTTTTGCCGGGTCCGCTTACGACGATTTCGGCCCTGTTTGGGCTTGTCAAAAACGGAAGCCTCATACCTCACCTGGGTGCAAGTTTAGGGCGGGTGTTGTTGGCCATGCGCCCTGCGGAGGGGCTGCTGGGCAGCATGTGGGAGTTCCCCGGGGGCAAGGTGGAGCCGGGCGAGGCGCTACCCGAATGCCTGCGGCGCGAGATTCGCGAGGAGTTGGACGCTGAGATTCGCGTGGGCGAGAAACTGGGGGTGTTTCGTCACGCG
>JAKQNL010000301.1 GCA_029565815.1 Spirochaetota bacterium
GTTAGCTCAAGTTTACTTGAAAACGCCGCCTTGGCATAGAGGCTTGCATGCAGGCGAAAACCCTGCATGCTCACTGTAGTTCCGGTATATACTGTACCAACGGTAGGAGGTGTACCATGAAACGAACAGCATACAGCGCACCCGGCGCGGTAGCGGTAGGCCCGTACTCCCACGCAGTGGACGCAGGTGATCTTGTGTACCTGTCGGGGCAGACCCCCATAGACCCGGCAACCGGGAAGTTGTCTACAGGCGGCGTTGGCCAACAGACCGACCAATGCCTATCCAACCTGTTTGCCGTGCTATCCGCAGCAGGCCTAAGCCCGGATAACGTCATTAAGGCAAATGTGTACCTGACCGACATGGCAGATTTTCCGGCCATGAACGAAGCATACGCGCGCCGCTTTTCCCAGCCCCATCCTGCGCGCACCACCATAGGCGTTGCGGCCCTGCCCCTGGGCGCGCGCGTGGAGATAGAGTTGGTAGCCAGGAAGGGCTAGGCTATACCAGAATTAGAGGCTATTCCGGCAAGCCCGCTTAGGGTGCGAGGAGATCTGCCTTGCTCCAGTCTATGCTTCCATCTTCTTTAACAAGCTCGGCGTTTGCGTGGATGCGTTCGATTTTCCCAACGAACAGCTCGTGCGAGCCGGCCATAATCGAGCCGCTTACCGTACACTCGATGGATACCGGGCAGTCCGCCAAAATAGGCGCGTTGACCACGTCGCCTCGCAGCAGCTTCATGCCGCAGGCGGCCAGCTTGTCCCCGTCCCGGCCCGAGTGGCTGCCCAGGTAGCGGTAGGCTTCTATGTTCGCAGCGCCCACCATGTTTGCCACAAAGCAGCCGGATTCCTTGATCATGTGGTGGCTGTAGCGGCCAGGCGTTACCGCAACGACTATCATGGGCGGGTTAAAGCTGCAGTTGCACGCGTACTCCACGGCCAGCGCGTTATCCTTACCGTCTTTACCGGTACAGGAAACGATGAGCTGGGGCCTAGGTTGTAGTAAAGCTTTTATAGCCGCTGTTTTCTTTTCTGCCACGCTACACTCCTTGCGGATTTTTCAGGTAGTATCAATTATACGCCGAGCGCAGTTCCGGGCTTGCCATGGCAGGTGCAAGACGGGCGTCCCAGCCTGGTCCGTTCCAGCTACCAAGCTTAGTGTGCATGCTGTGGTATTTTTCAGGAATGGGGTGTGATCCTATGATCACCGAAAGCCCGAAGCGCTCCTTCAGGTAGCGTGCAAAGTAATCGGTTCTGGTGCAGGGCGGGTAACCAACCAGATGGCAGGTGGCCAGGTGCACTGTTGTGATGCCGTTTTTTAGCATCTCGTCGCCCGTATACTCGATGTTGCCGCCGGGGCAGCCCCCGCAGTTGGTGAATGCCGCTATCTCCGCATCCTTGCCCTGGTAGACGGAAAACGCGCCTACCCGTTCGCGGAATGCCCTAAAGCATTTGCCGCCCGCACAGTTGTGGTAACGGTCGCAGATTATAATTCCTATACGTTCAGCCATACAGCCCCCTTTTGAAGAATAGTTTATACCTGATATATCACTAAGTCAAAGAGATGCTGCGCCGCCAAGCCAATCCATTCGCTTGTCCACGCGCAACACCGGGGTTATACTAAACATTGCGGAGGTTGCCCGATGCCACAGACCGCTGGAAGTTCGGCGCTTAAAAGCGGTGAGCGTTTTACCGTTGAACAGCGAAACTCCTGGCCAGAGAACGAGCGCTGGGAGCTCATAGATGGGCAGGCATACGGCATGAGCCCTGTTCCGCGCGTGCCCCACCAGATGCTTGTGGGCATTTTTTTTCAGGAAGCTGGCAGAGTTTCTGGACGGCAAACCTTGCCAGGCCCTGATCGCGCCCGTTGACATATTTTTGCCCGATGACGATGACGGCGCCCAGAGCGTGGTACAGCCGGATGTTCTGGTTGTTTGCC
>JAKQNL010000318.1 GCA_029565815.1 Spirochaetota bacterium
TCGAACAGGATATAGGCCACCTTCCTATCGTACAGGAAGGCCGTATAATCGGCATGGTTACCCGCGGCGACATTCTTGACTACAAGCGCGACCAGAACAGGCGCAAGCGTGAAATAATAGCGCAGCTGGAACCGGAAAGCCCCCCGAGCATGTATCGCGTGCACAATGATCCGGCTATGGTTATGCTTCCGCTGGAATAACGATCATCGCTATCCCAAAGCTTCGTAACACTACCCAAAGCTTCGTAACACGTACGCATGGACCCGCCCTTGACCTCTTCGTTGCCCCTGCCTGATAGTGCATGCAGTGAGCAACGAATACCGCCGCAACGAAACGTCCCGCTCCCTGCGCATAGGAACTTTCAACGCGGAAAACCTGTATCTGCTTTTGGACAAGCCCTACAGTCGGATCGAGCTAGAAGCCCTGTCCGAGGACGAGTATCAGGCGATGAACCCGTCCATCTACAACCATAACAAGGAAAGGGCTAAGCTTTCGGACATAGCCGATGTGATACTGCAGGAGGATTTTGACCTCCTTGGGCTGTGCGAGATAGGCGGCCTGGAAAGCCTGCAAAATTTCAACCGTATCTACCTGGATGGCCGTTATCAGTGTTACCTGCACGAGGAGAACAGCCGCCGCGGCATATTTGTCGGAGCCCTGGTAAAACCCGGGCTGTTTTCCAGGGTAGATGCGCGTAGCGAGCGCGGCTTGTTTTCCCGTAATCTCCTTAGGCTTACGCTAACGCTGGATGGATATTCGGTACGCGTGTTCGTGGTGCACCTGAAGTCGCCTTTAGGTCAGAACCTGGGCATAGAGCGGCGCATCGAGGAGGTGCGCCAACTGGCTCGCTTGGTCAGCGGCCGCTCGTGTATCGTCATGGGCGACTTTAACGGCATCTTGATACGAGGCCAGCACCAATTCGAATTCGAGCCTTTCATGCACTTGCCCCTACGCGATGTGCTTGAGGCGATGGGCGTGGATACGGACAAGCGCTATACCCACTACCACTTTGGTCCTGCACCTAATTTTGCCCAGCTGGATTACTTGTTTGTTAGCCCCGATATACGTGTTTTGGATGGCGGCGTTATTGAAGGCCAGATTCCGCTTAACCGGAACGAGCGAGCCCACCTCATGTCCGACCACCTGTTCCTCAAAGCCGTTATCATGCTTGGAAACGATACGAATTCTCCAACCGTTCCGGCCCAGCATCCGTTGTATATACCGATGAGCGAAACAAAGGACGGGGGTTTTGGCCCCAATAGCCCAAAGCGCCAAGTGTGGGAGCACATGGAAAGCCATCTGGCTGTGTACCTGAGTTCGTTTTCCGGGCTCCGGCCCGAGGACATCGAGGACATACTCCAGTCGGCCATGGTGGCCCTGTGGCGCTCTGGGCCGGAAGGGCTAGAGGACGCAAAGCCTTGGCTGTACCGGGTAAGCCGCAACGCGGCGATCGACGCGTTACGGAAACAGAAAGGGCATGGGCTGTCGGGGATGGTACCGGAACGGGAGGGCGCGCTCGATACGGCACGATCTACCCTAGCTGGCCCCGAGGAGCAGGCGATGAGCGCAGAGGAATGGGGCTTTGTCAGAAGTTTTTTGGCAAGCCTACCGCAAACGGAACGGGAACTGGCCCACCTGGCCTTTGCCGAGGACCTGCCCTACTCCCGCATAGCGAACATCACGGGTCTAGCCTTGGGTACGGTCAAGTGGAAGTTGGCAAGTGTAAAGCGCAAGCTTGCAGTCAGCTACCAAAGGAGTATGGCATGAAGCAGAGTCACACAGCTGAAGGATTACTGCGGGCATACTTTCAGGAACGCATACGGGAAGAAGATGCTGTACGGAACCAGCAGCCCCGCACGCTATCGACCCTGGCCATAGAGCGCCACAGCAGAGCGCAAAAAAGCGCAAGAGGCGCCAGTCCCCTTGATACGCTTAGGAGCGCACTCATGGCGGCTGCCTGCCTGGCCGTTTTGGTAAGCGTCACTCTGGTAGCACCCACTATATCCTACGACGCAGGGGTTCTCCATGATGCCGTCGGGCAACTCAAGGCTCAAGCTGACAAAATCGAGCTGTTTGCCCCCTTTGTTTCTGTTTCCACATCGACACACTGAGGAGTTCTAGCATGAACCTGAAACCAGTACTTGGCCTTGTTATCGGAGCGAGCGCCGTAGCCACAGCCATCATCCTGTCCGGCTCCAGTATGCCGGCCATCGTGCTCCTGTGGAGCATCCCGTCCATCGTACTGCTATGCCTAGGCGCTCTTATCGCAGGTCCTGGAGTTTCTGCAATCGCCCAGGTATTTGCGGCGGCCCGTGGCGAGCTAAGTAGGCGCGGTATGAACGGAGCCCTGGAAACGCTTACAACGGCATCCAAGGCCCTGGGCGTAGCCGCCCTCTTGGGCTTTTTAGTGAACTTTCTGGATATGATGAAAAACCTAAGTGAGCCAAAAGAGGTGTGGATACACCTGGCCTGGGCCCTAGCCCCAGCGTTCTTTGCGCTGATCATCAAAGCTTTTGTCATCCTGCCGCTAAAAAACGCTGTACAGACAGCAGTGCCAGGCACCAAGGAAGTAGAGCGTGGCCAGCATAGCAACAGCCGCTGTATGCTTGGAACGCTCATAAGCCTAGCCGGCCTATTCCTCTTTAATCCATCGGCGTTCATGGGCTTTCTGCTACTGGACTACGCATCCATGGCCATCGCCCTGTTCGTGCCCATAGCCATGATTATGGCCGGGGGTAAAGCCGGATCTATCCGCACTGCCCTAGCTACGCTAAAAGACGGAACCGCAAGGCGCAACCAGCTGGAAACGGCAGTTGCCAGCCTGAGCTTTGTGGGAAGCGCCATTCGCTACGGCGGCTACCTGGGCGCAGCTACCGGCTTTCTATTCATGGTAAAAGACTGGACCGAGCGCATGCGCACTGGCCCTACCCTTGCGTTGGCCGTAATCAGCGCGCTGTATGCAAGCATACTGTACGCCGTGTTTGCCCTGCCTCTTATTGGCGAAGCAAAAAGGCGCTTAGCCCTGGCGGAGTAAATTCCCCATAACGCTTGCAAAAAAGGGCTGCGCTGCCAGGGGCAACGCAGCCGTTTTTTTTATGCCCGCTTGTAGTTCTTGATGCGATCGCGGATGTACGACAAAAGCTCGTCCTTGTGCACCCGTTTTTGTTCCATGCTGTCGCGCTCGCGCACCGTAACGGTGCCGTCTTCCTTGCTGTCGTAGTCTACGGTAACGCAGAATGGCGTGCCGGCCTCGTCCTGACGGCGGTAGCGACGGCCGATTGCACCAGCCTGGTCGTAGTCGGTAGCGTAGTCTTCCTTAAGGCTCGCCCGTATGTCCTGGGCAAGCTCTGCAAGGCCGTCTTTTTTCATGAGCGGAAGAACGGCCACGGTGATGGGCGCAAGCGCTGGATGGAAGCGCATCACGGTGCGCCAGTCGTCGTCATTGCCCTTGTCGGCAACTTTTTCTTCATCATAGGCATCGCACAAAATCATGAGCATCTGCCGGGTAAGGCCTGCGCTGGTTTCCACGATGTAGGGCACGTAGCGCTCGTTGCCGTTGTCCTGGTCGATGTACTGCATGTCTTTGCCGGAGAATTCCTGGTGGCGCTTTAGGTCGAAGTCGGTGCGGTTGTGCACGCCCTCCAGCTCCTTCCAGCCCATGGGGAACTCGTACTCGATGTCGTATGCGTCCTTTGCGTAGTGCGCAAGCTCGTCCTTGCCGTGCTGGTGCCAGCGCAGTTTGTCCATGCGCACGCCCAGTTTCTCAAAATACTTCCAGCGCTGGTCGCGCCAGTACTCAAAGAATTTCTCGTCGTCGCCCGGCTTTACGAAGTACTGCATTTCCATCTGCTCGAACTCGCAGGTGCGGAAGATGAAATTCTTGGTGACAATTTCATTACGGAATGCCTTGCCAACCTGGGCTATGCCAAAGGGAATCTTCATGCGGTTACTTTGCACGATGTTCTTGTAGTTCACGTAAATGCCCTGGGCGGTTTCCGGCCGCAGGTATATCTGGCCCGAGCCGTCGTCAACAGGTCCTATGTTGGTCTTGAACATCAGGTTGAACTTGCGGGTATCGGTAAGTTCGCCGCCGCATTCGGGGCAGGTTTTTGCTGCAAGTTTTTTCTCGTCGATAAGATCGGCGCGGAAGCGGCTCTTGCACTTTTTGCAGTCCACCAGGGGGTCAGTAAAATTGGACACGTGGCCGGATGCTTCCCACACTTTTGGGTGCATGAGAATGGCGGCGTCCAGGCCAACGATGTCGTCGTGGAGCTGGGTCATTTCCTTCCACCAAAAGCGCTGTATGCGATTTTTTAGCTCTATGCCCAAGGGGCCGTAGTCCCAGGCGCCTGCCTGGCCGCCGTAAATCTCCGAACTCTGGAACACGAAGCCCCGGCGCTTGGCCAGGGACGTGATTTTTTCCATGCTTACTTCGCGGCTGTCCGCGTTTTTCTGCTCTGCCATTTGGTTGCTCCTTACCCCCATGGAGCGGGGGCAAAGCGGAGTATAGCCCGCACACGCGAATGTGGGCAAGCTAAGGCGGCTATTAACGTTCTTTTCACGGATGGCTCATGAGGTTTTCACATGTATGTATCAGTATGCATTTCATAAAAACCGTCGCGTTAGCAGCAAATGGCGAGGGCTTTGGGCATGCAAGCCGCATGGTCAGCATGGTACAGGAACTGCACGGTAGCTACAAGCTCGTGCTGTATGCCCCGCCGGCAGTCGAACGATTTGTGCGCGGAAAACTAGGCATAGATCTTTCTGCCGCGGTGGACTTCGTGCCGGTGCCGGCCTTCGAGCTGTGCCGCGAAGGCGAGCGTGTGCGCTACATGAAAAGCATACGGCGCAACCTGGGTCTGGTAGCGAGCCTACCGCGCCTGTTGGTGCACCTGAGGCGTGATATGCGCGCCCGCGGCTTGTCCTGCCTGGTATCAGACTTCGAACCTATCAGCACACTTGCAGCCACGGCTTTGGGCATACCCGTGCTTCAGGTGAACCACCCGGGCGTTGTGCATAAGAGCCACTCAATCATGCCGGATGCAATAATGGCAAAACTTACTGCAACGCTGATGATGGGTCGTTACGATAAGCGCATTCTAGTCTGCTTTTACGATGGCGACGCAGGGCCGGTATTACGCAGGGAAATTGCTCGACAGGAACCAACATGCGGTGAGCACATCGTCGTATCGGTAAAGCGTGAGTACCGTGCCGAGGTGCTTGCTTGTCTGGAAGACCAGCCAGCCGGGCGTGTACTTGTTTATCCGGAAGCAAACGAAAAGCTACCCTATGAAAAGGCTCTTGCATCCTGCATGGCTGTAATAACAAGTGCAGGCCACCAGACCCTGTCCGAAGCCATTTGTCTTGGGAAGCCCGTGTTCGCGATTCCGCAACGCGGCCAGTTCGAACAGCGGCTCAACGCAATAAGGCTTCACGAATGCGGATGGGGCTCGTGGTCATGCCTGAAAGGTATTGAACCAAAGCTGCAACACTTTTTAGCTTTGGCAAAAAAGGGAGACTTTCCGCATAAGCCACAGAATCCATGGATGCGCCGATATTCCAACGACTGTAGTGCAATGCTTTCCATGCGCATACGAGACTTCATAGATGGCAGCGAAGGTAAGACGGCACATCCTGCTGCATGGGCTATTGCTCGATCGGCTATCGATTCGGCTGAACGCGCAGAGCGAACAGCCGGCTAAACACCGCCCAGCGAAAAATCTCCGTGTATCTTGTACATGGAACCGTCGCGGTCCACGTACAGCGTGCGTTCCGGAAAGTGTATGGGCAGTTTTTCACGCAAGAGCATAAGCGCGTGGGACTCTACCGCTTCTCTGGCCTCTGGATGCACGGGTTCCTCTGTAGCAAGGATTATTTCCACCAGGTAGCCTCGGCCAAGCGTGCTTCCGTAGCCAGGAGTAAAAAACACGCCTACGTTAAACAGGCCATCTGCTTCCGGATTCGCGGTCTGTCCCCGGGCCGGGCGGTTACGCCTGAGCGTCCAGTGGCCATGGTAATGATCTTCCAGTTCATGGTCTATTTCGTCGAACATACTTTTTAACCTGTCGTCCCAGGCCGCCGTTTTCGGATGCATGCACACTCCACCAAGGGTTTATTCTACGCTCGCTACGCAGCTTACATTCCGGCAAGTTCTTCGCAGCGCTCAAAGGCGTCAATAATATCCAGGTACACGCCATCAAAACCGGCGCTTATAATTTTATCAAGATAGCCAGCAGATCCAACGATGATATCCTGCCAGCTGTCCTCCCAATACCGGACCAGGTAGTTGCCAGCCCAATCGGGGTTTTCCGGCCCAAGCCAGGAAGGCGAGCCTGGCCGCCACGATGGATTCCAGTACCAGCGGTACGACTCGGCTTCCCCTATGCTCATGTATGCAAGGATAAGGCGATTGCCGCCCTGGGGTTTTTGTCGCACGCGCGCAAGTTCATCTACCGTTAGGGCTGTAGCCTCATCCCAAAATAGATCGATGACGAGGACATCGTAACGGCTTGCACAAAGCGTAGCAAGATAGGCATCTTTATCGCTAAAAGAAGCTGGATTGATAAGATAGCCGAAGTTTGCCGCCTCCCCTAAGGTGCTTACCGTTACTGTATTATCACCTACGGGCTTTACAGGATATACAGGCAGCACATCCAAATCCCGGCTAAAGGATGCAAAACACAGTAGGTTTTCAGCATTCGAGCTTGCATAGGCAGAATCTGCCTGATCGTTACTGGAAACATAGTCGATAGCTACAAGCGTTTTCCCCGCGGCTCGGGCAATGCCAGCATAGGCAAGCCACTCAGACTGTAGGCTTAGCGGCGTCGTAAGCCCTAGTTGCGGATAGCCGTAATGGAGGTCTTCCCGAGCAACGCCGTCAATTGCAGCCAAGTATTCCGCATCGGGCGGGCCGGGGTCTACGCCGTCTTCATCGTCGAATGACGCAGAAGACAAAAGCTGCAGCCCGTTTTGAGGCACAACGATAAAATCCGGGTCGCGCTGTCTGGCCACAGAGGCTATTCGCGCTACGAAATTCCTCATATCTGAGCGAAAATCTCTCTGCGGAAGCCGCTCTTCGTTGCAGCCTGCAAAGACACAAAGCGTCATACAGAGTATAAGCACTAGTGCCACTGCATGCAGAAAAGCGGGCAGCCGCTTAGCGGGCATAGAAGGCTTCCATATCCTTTCGGAAGGCCTTTCGGCTTTCTTCCCAGGTGTAGAACATGTGTCCGCCGTTGTAGTGCTTAACGGTGAGCATGGCCTTTCGGCTATCGTCCAGCTTCATGAGATTGGCTATGCGCTCGGCCGTGAAAAATGGCGTAACAAGATCAAAACATCCGTGGGTAAGGTATACCTTCATATGTGGATTAACGCTCATGCCGTAACGCAGGTCATCGGTCGCGCCGACCTGGGTTTCCAGGGCATGGCGGCGGGTGTCTATCTTCCAGGACCTGTTAGCCTCGTCCGAGGACAGCGTATAGTCGCGCTCAGTTTCCAAGCCTATGCCCTGACCCAGCTGGGCATTGATGCCAGCGGTGAACACGCGCTCGGATACATGGAGGGTTGGATCGGGTCCTCCCCATTCGTCGCGATCGGGAAACGGATCCTGTACCGTGGCGGACGCGTCGTACAAGCCCAAAAACACACCCTGCTCGCGTAATAGGTTCTTTACAAACCAGTCTATAGTAACGCGGCCATTCTTGGCCCGCATCGTTTGCCGCGGAATGCCTATCCAGTCGGCAGCCGCGTCCAGCACGCGGTTCTTCTTATCTGCGCCGTACAGGTCACCTGAAGCCAGCACGGGCAAAAGCTCTTTTACGGCAAATTCCCCGGCCCTGCGGGCATAGGACAGGTGATCGTCGCCTTTGGCTGCCTTGCGGGATTTTTTGTGCCAGAAAGCCGCTGCTGCCATGGTGGGAAAACTGTCCAGCCACATCATGGTGTCGTAGTCAGAGCCGTCCAATAGGGTAAATTCCAAAGCTGGTGATATAATAATAGCACCGCACAAACCTATGCCATAATCTTCCTGCAGCATGTGTGCGAGTTTTGCTACGCGAAAACCGCCGTAGCTTTCGCCTGCTAGGTAGATGGGGCTTTCCCAGCGCTTAAAGCGGCCAAGAAATTTCCGGCCAAACTCGCCTATGGACTCAAGATCCCGCTTTAGCTGCCAATACTCGACATCTTTCTTAGCATCGGCTTCTTTCTTTTCATCTTTTTTGTCATCGGGAATCATGCGCGACAAGCCTGTGCCTATGGGATCGATGAACACCAGATCGGTGAAGGCAAGCCAGCTTTCCTGATTGTCCGAAAGACGGTGCGGCGGGGGCAAAGCTTGTCCGCGCGGGCCAAAACACACGCGCCTGGGCCCAATGGCCCCCAGGTGCAAAAATACGCTTGATGAGCCTGGCCCGCCGTTGAAAATAAAGGTAACGGGCCGATCCGGGTTTGCCTTTCCGTCTTCGTCAACGGCGAAGTAGCGGGTGTAGAACATCTCGGCTGTGGGCTTTTCGTCCTTGCGTAGCACTATCCAGTCGGCTTCTGCTTCATAGCCTATAGTCTTTCCGCCGGCTGTAAGCTGCGCTAAACATTTTGCTCCCTTGGGAGGAACATAGGCTGCACCTTTTTCGCTGTCGTTTTCTTTCTGTTTGGTGGTATCCGTAGGTTCTGCCATGGAGACTCCTTTTGTAAGTTATAGAACATTTGCTTAACCTACAACGCTGTAACGCTGTCAGCTTGAAAAAGCTGTTAAGCATTTATTTCATTAGATTATCTCTCATTACTTCTTGTTCAACTGCATTTTGGACAAATTGATTTAATGATATTCCTTTCATCATTGCTAATCTTTTTGCTTTTTTATGTATTTCCGAAGGTATTCTTACATTGAAACTTCCTTTATAGAATTTTTCACAGTTCTTATTAGCATCTTTGCATATTTGTATATAATCATTTACTGCTTCTTGAAATGCTTTTTTAAGCCCATCAACACTTTTGCCTTCAAATGATATTAAATCATCTATTCCTTCGATTTTTCCGAAAAACACTTCATCTTCGGCATTAAAATGGACAGAGCCTAGGTATTCTTTATAAACGATAAAATCTTTCATACAAACCTCCTCAAATCTAGTTCCTCAATTATTTGATCAATTTGATATTGCTTTAGCTCGTTATTTGGATGTGGTTTATGTAATCTAATAATGTGTTTTGTTTCATTATTGATAAAAGCAACTCTAGATCCAGAAGTTTTATCAACCCGGTTTTCTATATATCCAAAATGAACTAAAACCTTCTTTAATTCATTATAGGTAAAATCTTTAGGCCTTTTTAACAACCTTTGTATAAGCTTCTCTTCCTTGCTCATATGATATTATTATACTACGCCGTTAACAATAATGGAACTATGTATCGGTCGCACTAAAAGACCCGAACCTTGCGGCTTTATGTTCCTATTGTCCTCATGTTTGTATTCCTCCGTATCCCCGGGCCTCCGTGGTCAGCTTTCCCGTATTCCTCAGTGTCTCGATGTCCCTGTGGTTTTATTTCCCTGAACCTAACGCTCGAGCGTAAAACAGAAAATCACCTCTCGGACACCACGAACGTTCGTTCCACTAGGTGAGCTCCCCAGTCGCCTTTGACGATAAGCCGATATTTACCCGGCTTGTCGAATGCGTATGCCGGTAGCGATATGGATTGCCCAAGACCTAACGTGATTTTTTGCCGGTACAGCTCATGTACCGCAAGGGTTTTTTTGTCGAGCACCACAAACATGACGGTAAAATCGTTAGCTATGCCGCTAGCATTGGTGATCGTAAAAGCTATGCCCGTGCCACTTTGGGTAGCCACCGGGTCAACAAAAGCTTCTTTTTCGGCAGGGATTTTCACACCGATATCGACCACGGCCTTGTCCGCTGCCACGCTTTGTGACGCAGAGCTTATGGCTGCTGGTGCAGGCGCAGGGGCTGGTGCTTGCACAGGCGCAGGCGTGGGCGTAGGCGCTCCTGGAGTAGCTGTAGCTAGCCCAGAGCCCGATGCGGAAGCAGGCAGCACTTGCCGTACCGACATGATGCGTGCCGACCAGTATGGGTCGTCCATGGGCGAAATGATAACGCCGGTGCGCGGTCCATCCGACACGGCATGGATAAGAGATGAGCCGGTAAACAGCGCTACGTGGCTTGCCCGTGTGCCTACGGTGTTGAATACGAATATATCGCCGGGCATGGCCAAAGCAGCCTGTACTTCCTGACCAACAGCCATGTAATCGCGGGCGCTTCGGGGCAGTTCAAGCCCGCTGGCCTCGCGGTACACCCAGCGCACAAAACCGGAGCAGTCAAACGCTTCGGGCGACTCTGCGCCGTAGCGGTAGGGTACGCCCTGGTAGCGCGCTGCGGCATCGAGCACGGCTTGCCGTATGCGGTCGGCCGCATCGTCGCCGAAGGCAAGCACC
>JAKQNL010000330.1 GCA_029565815.1 Spirochaetota bacterium
TATCGTCGCTTTGCGACAGGATTTTTTGCGCTATCTGGTCGGTTAGTAAGCCCATGCCGTATTCGCTTGCCTACCGGGTAGGCAGGATCATGTTTACCGGGGACGCGATCCAGGCCGGCTTGGTCGGACGCACGGCAAGCAAATACGGCATGGGCTTACTAACCGACCAGATAGCGCAAAAAATCCTGTCGCAAAGCGACGATACCATGCTCCTTCCCGGCCATGGCCCGCCAAGCACCGTCGCCGCCGAGCGCATGTACAACCTGGGCATACAGGAAGCAAACCAGGCAAGTCAGGCTGCCCGTTATGAATTTTTTGTTTAGAAAAGATTAGCCTGCCAGCATACATCTACAAACGCTCGCCGACACAGCTTGCCTTCCGGACAAAGCGGTATATACTTACACAAGAACTATCCTTACATCGACTCATGAAGGAGAAGCTATGCGCAAGCATCGAATTGTAGGAATCATGATGCTGGTCTTACTGGTATGCGGAGCCGTTTCGGTATATGCAGCCGATAACGTCCTTGGCCTATGGAAAATCATCGACGACAAAACGGACAAACCGACGGCCTTTGTGGTGCTGTACCTGTACAACGGCAAAATGTACGGGCGCATAGTCGCGACCATCAGTAAGGAAACCGGCGTTGTGGACGATACCCTGGACATCAAGGGCAAGCGATTCACGGCCCTTGCAGGCGATCCGCTTACCTGCGGGCTGGATTTTGTGTTCGACATGGAGGAACGGTCAAAGGACTGGAAGGGATCCATCATCGATCCGGAAGACGGCAAAAGCTATGACTGCACCATAAAGCGGGACGGAAACAAACTAATAGTCCGGGGTTCGCTCAAAGGCACCGGCGGTCTTTTGGGCAGAAACCAAACCTGGCTCCAGGCAAGTCCTTCGGATATTCCTAGTTTTACCATACCCCCGAGTTCCGGTTTTGTTCCGGTCATACCCAAAAAAAAGTAAACTAACGCTACCCTGAGACTTACATAAGGCTGATAGGACTAAAGCGCTTGGGAGCCTGGGCTATGAAATCCTGGGCTTCCAGTAGCGCTAGTTCGCCGCTACCACAAGCCACGCTGGCTTCTAGCACCGAGTACAAGCTGGAAGCCGCCGCACCAAGAGCCGCCCGGGCCACGCCTGTTACAGGATTATCGCTACAGTCAGGTTCATTGGGATGTTCACCGGCGCGCCTACAGGCGCGTGAGGATATGAGCAAATTCCCCAGGAATAGTGCGCTTAACAAGTCCCCCGAGCCTTTTACCGGCTGACTGAACGGTAGGACGGGCGTGGACAGTTCGGAATACTCGCCGTGATCGGCCAGCAAAAAGCCTACGCCACCATCAGTTGCATAGGGGTAGCTAGTCATAAGCACTATGGAGGGTCCGCGTTCGACTATGGCTTGTACTGCTTTCAAAGCGGAATTCCTATCGCTAAGCTGTAGTCCCGACAGCATCTGTGCCTCAAAACGGTTTGGAATGACCACATCTGCCATGGCCAGCGCGCGCTGTTGGAAAAACGCCGGTATATCTTTTTGCACATACAAGCCGCCGGGGTGGTCGCCCATAACCGGATCACAGCAGTATAGAGCTTTAGGATTTTTGGATTTTACGATACGTACAGCTTCCAGAATGGCCATGCCGGTTTCCATATCGCCTATATAGCCGGACAGTACGGCATCGCAGGAACTAAGGCAGCCAAGCTTGTTAAGACCGTCTATGATATCCAGAAGGTGATCCGCCCCAAACGCAGTGCCGGTCCAGCCTGGTTTGCCGGTGTGGCTGGAATACTGCACCGTGTTAAGCGGCCACACGTTGATGCCCATGCGTTCCAGCGGGAATACCGCAGAACGGTTGCCGACTCGGCCAAAAACCACATGGGACTGTATGCTGAGCACGTTCATGCTTCCCCCGACAAAGTTTCCAAACAGGCTAGCAACACCGGGTTGAGCATGTCCATGCCCACATCCGTCGGGTAGGCGCGCGTATCATCCACCAGCACATGCTGTGGAAAGCCAGCCAGCGTTGCTCTGACCGCCTCGGCCCGACTATGGCCGGCCAAAGAAGCCAGCTCGGAAAACTGAAAGCCCATCCTGGTCCGTAGGCCCATCATGACGATTTCAAATCCGGCTGTAGCGCCTGGTACCTGGGTTTCGCTTGTGGCCGCTAGTGGATCGCGGCAGTATGAAGCGATGTCCGCCTGTGCATCCATACGCAAAAAGCCATAGGGATAGCGCACGGTAGCGGAAGCGGACGGCCCTATACCAAGCCAGCCGGCCATGGACCAATATGCGCTGTTGTGTTCGCTTTCCTGGCCGGGGATAGCCCAGTTGGAAACCTCGTAGCGTTGCAGGCCGGCAGCCTCAATAGCGCTTTTTGCCGCACGGTACTGTTCGTGAGCCTCGTCCGCTTCTGGTAAACGTAGAGCGCCCGTAGCGACAGCTTTGCCCAGTACCGTATCCTCGCACAGGGTCAGTTCGTACATGGACAGGTGACCCGCTCCCAGTCGGGTCAAAAACGCTGCATCTGCGCGTATGCCTTCTGCGCTCTGCCCGGGAAGCCCGTACATAAGGTCGCACGACCAACGGCCTTTCCAATGGCCGGCTATGAGAGCAAGGGCTGTGTGCACCTGTACAAGAGAACCGCGCCGTAAAACGTGCAGCCTTGGTTTTTCCTCCAGGCTTTGCACGCCAAGCGACAGCCTATTTACGCCTAGGTCCGAAAGCATGGACAGAAAATCCATGTCCAGGTCCTGTGGATTGGCTTCCACCGTAAACTCAGTCAGCGGCTTCCCGGCCGCCCTGCGTAAAGCCTGCAGATATGAACCGAGCAAGCGGTGGTCCAGGGCCGATGGCGTACCGCCGCCTACATAGACTGTTTGGAATCCGCTGACGCAAAACCGGGAACGCAGCGCATCCAGATGCCGTAAGGATGCATCGATGATGTCGGGCACAGCCGAGTTGTTGGTAGAACTATAAAAATCGCAGTATGCGCAGCGGGACACACAGTAGGGCACATGGATGTACAGCGAACGTGGTGTTCGTAGAGGCTCCACGCTAGAAAGCCGACGGCTTGGTGAACGGCCAATAACGAAGAGCTACACGTCCAACGATACGATCCAGGCTTATCGGGCCATAAAAGCGGGAATCGCTGCATGCAGGGCGATTGTCTCCGGCTACGAAGTACTGGCCTTCCGATAGAAGCATTTCCTGCATGGAGCCGGACAGCGGTAAGGATGTATCCCAGCCTTCGGGCAGCCCTTTGGCCGTCAGGTTGTACGCCTTGCCCGACACTTCGTATTCGGTAAGAAAATGGCCTGAAGACGGAGAGCGTACATACAGCACAAAGGCATCCATACGCACCGTATCGCCGGGCAGGGCAATAACACGTCGTATCACCGGCTTAGCGGAATCTAGTCCAAGCTGCTGGGTGCTGACAAAGCGCATGGCGCTGTCCAAGAAGCGGACAAACCAGCCGGCTTTGGTCTTAGACGGCTCGTACATAAGCACAAGGTCGCCGCGTTGCGGCTGCCCAAAGGCCAGGCGCGCTCCGGAAAAGGGTTCACGTATACCGAATGCGGAACTGAGTACCAGGACACGGTCGCCGGGCACAAGGCTGGGGGCCATGGAAGCGGATCCTACCGAGTACGTGCGTACAAAAAAAGTAACAATGAGCTGGAACACGAGGAAGGCAATGAGGAGGGCACGGACAATGCGGCCTATCTTCCTGCGACGCTGCCGGTGATCCTGGTAGGATTCCTGCCGCTTCATGCTAGCGTATCCCGCCCACTCGGCCCAAAGGCCAGTAGACGAACAGCGCGTGGCCCAAAACCCGCTTCATGGAAACCGCGCCGTACCATCGGGCATCCTTGGAATTGTCCCGGTTGTCCCCCAGGGTGAATATGCGCCCTTGTGGTACATACCAGCCGGAACGGTACTTGCGGTCCATGGCGACGATGCGGCTGTCCTGGGGATTAGCCGCGGCCAGTTCTCCAAAATACGCTCCGTTGTATGCAGCGTCGTCGTATGATCGGACAGGGCTGGATGTGGAAGCCACCGG
>JAKQNL010000350.1 GCA_029565815.1 Spirochaetota bacterium
ACACAGTATTCGATAATTTTCTTTGCAGGTTCAAAAGAGGCAACAAAATCTAGGCCCATAGAGCGTATTGCGGTTTCCACAAGCTCGCACTCTGGGGCTCCTTCGCCCTTGCCCATTTTGGCAGAAAAATGCCTGCCGGCAAGCACCAAGGGTTCCAGTGGCACAAGACCTACCACCTCGGATCCAGTTACGTACAAACCCAGCTTTTCCGCTTCCTCTTTTACCGTTTCATATACCGTGTGCAGAGGCGTTTCCGGGTAATTAGTTAGGTTAATGGATACCTGGGCGCAGCGGTAGGTATCGATGTACCAGCCTATCGCGCGAACGTTTTTAAGGCGGCCGGCCACCATAACATTTTTTCCGTCCTTGCCTTTGATGATAGTTCCGTCAGCATCGCGAGCCGCTCGCCCGCCTTCACGCACGGACAAGGCTACCTCGTTGGCAAGTTTCTTATCCCTGGTATTGAGGTTAACATTGTATGCTATAAGAAATTCCCTGGCTCCGACGGCGGTGGCTCCCCATTTTGCGTTAAAAGCAGCAGGGCCGAAATCGGGCTTCCACTCGGGGCTTTTGAGTTTTTCGCTAAAAGCTTCGTATTCGCCAGAACGCACGTTCGCTAGGCTTTTCCATTCAGGTTTACTGGCTGCGTACTCGTACAGGTACACGGCTGCGTTAACAGCTTCTGCAATGCGCATGGCGGCTTCTTTTGCAAGCTGTACGCACTCGTCCATGGTAATGCCGGATACCGGAACAAAGGGACATACATCCATGGCACCCATACGAGGATGCGCGCCAGAGTGCTTACTCATATCGATAAGACTAGCGGCAACTTTTGCAGATCGGACAGCAGCCTCAAGCACAGGCTGTGGCTCGCCTACAAAGGTGAACACGGTACGGTTCGTTTCCGCACCTGGATCCACATCCAAAAGGGTAACGCCGGATACGGCGGAAATTTCTCGTGCTATGGCATCGATGACCGACTTGTCACGGCCTTCACTGAAATTGGGTACGCACTCCACAAGCTTGCGCGCTGACATTCCTAACCTCCACGGATACTGGCTTTGATCCAGAAGCAAAAGCCCTAGACCTGCTTGTTTTACTATAGCATAGCGAGCGCACGCGGGTGAACGCCCCTAAACGCTTGTTCAAGCAACAAAGCTGATGAACCAAAAATTACTATGGAAGGAAATCCAAAATACTGTTACGTTTATTACATGGCTTATGCTATTTGTTTTATTACTTGCATGCCGTGTCTGTTTTTTTGTAAGGGAGGATACATGACCGTAGAACAGGCTCTTAGCCAGGCAATTTTGTATGAAGACAGCATCAGTACCCAGTACCGTAACGCAGCCCAAGAAAGCACACAGAATGAGGTACGCGCGTTCTACGAAGCCCTGGCCAAGGACGAGGCTTCCCATGCTGCATACTTGCGCCAACAACTCGCAGACTGGAACCAAAAGCGTCAACTGGGCGGGCAAGGGCCTGTCGGTAGCATGAAGCCGAACGCAAAAATTCTGGCTGCTGCCGGAAGAACGGATGCTGCATTCAGCTCTGGTTCCGAAGGCGGAATGCTTGCCGGATTGGAAAACGCTTTACGCGCCGAACGCGAAAGTAGCGCATTTTACCGCAAGCATGCGAGCGAACTACCCGAACCTGCAAACGCGCTGTTTAATCGTATGATAGAAATAGAAGACGGACACAGCGCCATAGTGCAAGCGCAACTGGACCTCGTGAGCCGATCTGGCCACTGGTTTGATGTTCGCGAATTCACCATGGAAGACTAAAAAACGTCATTCCCGGATTTTTTTCCTGTAAGGGAGGGCATCGCGCATCAATACGAGGCCGTCCCACAAGCCTTCAGGGCGCTTTGGTCCCGTTCTTCCTGTGCTAGCGTCTGAGGGACGTAGCCAATTTTTAAGGCTGGTTTTCCCGCAGCCGTTGCGCCCGATGAGCGCTAGTTTCTCACCGGCTTCTATGGACAGGTCGACCGAGGCAAACAGCGGACTTGAGCCAAAATCCTTGGAAATTTTTCTGGCTTCAAGTAGGCTCATGCCCCGGACCCTCCATCATTATGCTTTTATTTGTTGCGCTAAAAGTTCCATCACCTGTGCAGGGCTTTTCGCCGCCAGTATGGCCTTTCGCCTATCGTTATCCCGTAACAGAGCGCCGACGCTTGCAAGAAACTGCAGGTGCGGGCCGGGGTTCTTTTTTGGGGACAGCGACAGCACGATGATATGCGTCTTCTCGCCGTCCAGGGAGCCGTATTCCATACCGTCCTTTACAATGCCGACGGCCGCGGTCATGGTGCTTACCCCATCTGTTTTGGCATGAGGCAAGGCAACGCCATGCTGCATGCCGGTAGACATGCTCCGTTCGCGCTCCAACACGTCGGCCAGGACGAGCTTTGGGTCGCCAAGCGCGCCAGCATCTGCTAGGGTTTTTACCAGTGTCTGTATCGCTTCTTCTTTGGACGATGGCTTCAGATCGAGCACGATGCAGGATTCGCGGAACGCGCTACTTTGACTACCGGCCAAACGATGGCTATCGTCGGCTTTTCCCGAATTGGCTAGGCTCGTAAAACTAGCTGGATTAAAATCGTTCTTGAGTTTCTCGAAACTGCTGTTCAGGGTTGCAACCGCCTCGAACACCGTGGTCATAACCACAGGCATGTTCTGTTCGGCCGCGTTGACATTAAGGGTTGGACCGTCCAACTGCATGGAGAAGGCAAGGTCGTCCTTGCGTACCTGCGCAAGATTTTCGTCCATATCCATGGTACGAACATAAAAATTTTCGGACTGTAGCTGGTGCGTCATGGTGTCGGTAACCAAAAGGGCAACCTCCTCCGATGGGAAGTTGAACACCGCGGATTTTGCCTCACCTTTTTCCTGGTCCTTGCGTGTGCCCCTGCCTTTGATCTTGAGTGCTGCATTGAGACCGAAGGGGGCAAGCACGGTGGTCAACAGGGTCATCATGATGGCCATGCCGAATATATCGGAACTGAGGATACTGCCAGACATACCAATGCCAGCGATGATAAGGGCTACCTCTCCGCGCGGCACCATGCCCGTACCTATACGCAGCGCACCTTTTGGGTTAAAGCCGACAAAAAGGGCTGGCAGGCCACAGCCAATAACTTTTGCAAGCACGGCTACCACGGTAAACACAAGGCCGGCGATAAGCACGGATGGCGACAGGAACTGGCGTATGTCCACAAGCATGCCCATAACCGCAAAGAAAATGGGCACAAAAAATTCGTACAGGACGTGCAGTTTATCGATGATAAGGTGGCTTATATCGGTTTTGGACAGGGACAGTCCAATGATATACGCGCCGATTATCATGGCAAGGCCTTCTTTTTCGAAGAAGCCAGCCAGAATTAAAGCAAGGCCAAGAGCCAGGATCGATACCGCAGTTATGTGCTTGAAACGCTTTAAGAAACGGGCTATGCGTTTTGCCAGGACTAAGCCAAGCGCCGTAAAACCAAGCCACAAACCGAATGCGCGCAGGGCTATAAGGCCAATGCGTCCCCAGTTTATAGCCCCGCCGCCGTGGGCTTCGCCTATGGCGGCAATACCCATAACCACGGCAAGGAACACAATACCGAGCACATCGTCAAATACAGCGGCAGCCAGTATGGTAACACCCTCCGGACTGTCCATTTTTTTTCGGTCCGACAGTATACGTGCGGTAATGCCTACGCTGGTTGCTGTGGACATGATGCCAAGAAACAGGTTGCGCGGGTCCATAAAGCTTCCGCCGAATGCGATAACGCCAACCAGGTCGCCCGCAATGAATGAAACCAGCACACCGCCAATACCGACAATGCTTCCGGCAACCGAATACTTGAGAAACATGCCTATATCCGTCTCCAGGCCGGACATAAACAAAAGGATGATGGACGCTATGGTCGCTATGCTGTACAGCTCCGGGCTAATGGGCATTTCCGGCCCAAGCGCGCCAACGGCAAACAGGCCCGTGGGGAATCCGGGTATGCCTATACCGCCAAGGGCAAAGGGGCCTATAATCATGCCGGAGATAAGCTCGCCGAGCACAGAAGGCATACGAAGCTTTTGGGCTAGCATGCCGCCCAGCTTGACCACGAACAGTATGATGCCTATTTGAATAACGAGCGCAGTCTGGACTTCCATAACCGAGCTGCTCGCTGCAAAGCTCGGCACAAGGGCAATGGCTGCGAAAAGAATTATGAACAGACGATGCTTGTTCATAGATACTCCTCCGGTGCAACAAACCGCACCAAAACGCAAAGATAGCAGGAAAGTATACTCTTTATCAAAAATTGTTCAAGGGCTCGCCGCATGGTTAATAAACCAGCACCGATGCGGCTTGTGGGAATAGTCTTCCGGGCAGGTGCGCTCGCTCATGTCGCGTACGGATACCGGACAGCCTATGGCTTCATGGCTAAA
>JAKQNL010000360.1 GCA_029565815.1 Spirochaetota bacterium
TACTTGCCGCTGGATCGACAGAACCAGGTTCGGGAAAAAAGAGATATGCTCTTAGCTCGTTGGCAGCGACAGTATACCCAAAGGTACAGATATAAAACGGAATATCTCCAACACCAGGAAGCGAAAGCGTTATTTTCGCATTCAGTTCATGCCTAGTGTCCTCGGCATACAGATGCGCATTGCTTCTGATCCACTTTACCACTTCGTTCATCGCATCGGCATACATCTTCATCTCCATCGCCGAATCGATGAATTCTTTGCTGGTTTGAACATCGGGAAGACTCAAGGCCTTGCCGCTTTCCATAGGAATCATGGAAAAATAAAGCGCTGGCGTGTTGCTTAACAACTCATCTAAAGTTGCCGGTGTTTCCACAGCAGGCTATACATCGCAGCCTGCAACAAGCAAGCAAAAGCTGGCCGCAAGAAAAAAGCTTGCAAGCATCCTGGTAATGCGTTCCTGATTCATAATATTCTCCTTATAAGCACAGTTACCACTCTCTTAGACTGTAGCTCCGGCAAAGATCGATTGGTATTAGGAAAAAACGCATATCCATTACGGATTCTCATAGTGATACTTTAAAAAAACGAAGCGCAAGTTCATCCATATAGGTGAGCAATATTCAAGCGTGGGTTCAGCCAAGCGCCAGTTTCAGAAACACTGCAAGCCACAGCAAGCACCTTGCTTAGGCGGAATTGGCGTATTAGCATAGGGCATGGCAAAATTCAAACAAAGCACCTTCAGGGTTCTGGCTATCGTAGCCGTTACGAGCCTGGGCTTTGGCCTGTACGCAAGCGTTTTTTTAGCCTCATCCAGGGCCAATAGCGCCCAGCAATCGCTTTCTGGCGCATTCCACACCGAAGCCATCGCCTTGGTTGCCAGCTTGTTGGATCGCCCTAGCGCTTATGAGGAACTGCTTGGCGCACAATCTGGCGGCCAGGATATACAGGAAGCCTTACAGGATTTCTTTAGGTTTGCGCCGCTGATTTGGTTTAATGCAAGCGATACTCCTGTAACCCGCCTCGCAAGCGCATACAAAACCTGGGAAGCCCTTGTTGCCGGCAATAAGCTTGCGCCCGAAAGCCGGCAGAACCGGGAAGCGGCAACGATGGAGCTTGCCTCAGCCTACCTTGATGCTGTGCGACTGCTCAATCGAGCCGGGGAGCGCATACGGGTGGCCTTTGACCTAACCTTTTTGTTCCTGGGTTTTTTCCTTAGCCTGAGCGCCGCGGCAAGCGTTTGGATTCTGGCCAGGCTTAGGGAATCGCAACTGAAAGAGAATTTGTCGCACGAAGCTTTTGTAAGAACTCTGCAGGTGGAGGAGGCAACCAGGAAGGCAGTAGCCTTGGAACTGCACGATGACCTGGCTCAGGACATAGCCGCGGCAAAAATGCTGTGTGAACGAAGTATCATCTCAAGCCAGAACGAGCTACAAGCCAGGGCGGCCGCCATACTGGCCGGTGTGAACAAAAAAATCAGGCTGATTAGTTCCGAACTCAGGCCACCGGAGCTGGACACCCTTGGCCTGAGAGCGGCGCTACAAGCCATCTGCGCGGAAGCGGCACAGCGCTTTGATTTCATACTGCGCTATGAAGGGCCTACGCAAATCCAAAGGCTAGGAGAAGAAACGGAGCTGGGAATCTACCGCATCATGCGCGAGGCTACTTCCAACGCCGCAAAGTACGCCACAAGCGCAACGGGCACGTTGAGCTGTGCCATCCATACAGACGATAGAGGCCAACTATGCCTACTGGTACAATTACATGACGATGGACATGCACCAGATCCGGCCAGAAGCGCAATTCCCTGCGAGCAAAGCGTACGCGGCAGCCGCTTGGGCGTACAGGCCATGAGCGAACGAGCCAAGGCCATAGGCGCATCGCTCACGGTAGACCTCCAGCCGGAAGGTTCTACGGTAACACTGGAGCTGCGTATCAATGGCAAAACCGAAACACCCCCGACAAGGAGCAATCCATGAGTGCAACCATCATCATCGATGACCATCCGCTGTTCAGGGGCGGCTTACGGGCCGCGCTGGAATCTGCAGGCGGATTTGGAACCTGCCTGGAAGCGGGTAGCGTCGCCGAAGCCTGCGCTGCCATCGATAAAGCAAACGCGGGAAACGGATGCCTAGCCATCATCGATATAAACCTACCCGACGGAACGGGCTTCGAAGTAGCGGAACGCTACGCAAGAACGAGTGGATTCCGCTGCCTGATGCTATCCATGCACACCGATAGGCCCATGGCCATAAAAGCGCTTAAGCTGGGCGCAAACGGCTATGCATCGAAGCAAGTTGACCTGGAAGTTCTTATAGCCGGCCTGCGCCTGGTATCGCTTAACCAGCTTTTTATCGAGGGGGAAATACTAAAAGATATTATAACCCCATTCATATCCATGGCCGGCAAAGAGCGGGACGCCCTGGCCCAGCTGGAAATTCTCAATCAGCGCGAGCGCGAGACCTTCCTGCACATCGTCCGCGGGCATACCACCAAGGAAATAAGCGCAGCCATGGGCATAAGCCAACGGAGCGCGGAAAACTATGTAAGCTCGGTATATACCAAGCTGAAAAAAAGCACGGAAGCTGCATTGGTATGCCTTGCCATACAGGGAAGGCTTATCTCTCCGTGGGACGATTAGCGACGCCGCAGAACGCTCCCGGCCTGTCGCTATGCTGGCGGAAAACTGCCGGCCTTACAGCTGGCCGCGTTCAGCCGATGCAGCTTCATCTGTATCGAGCAAAGGCCTGCCGGGAAACGGCCCAAGATAGCGCCAGAAGTACATTGCCGCCAAAACCGCCGGAGCCTTGTCCACCAGATTAACCACAAAGCGGCCCAAGAATGCGGCCGAGAAGATATTGTCGAATATGAGAGCAAAGCCCATTACAATCACGTCGATGTTGGTTGCAGTACCGCCGCCAAACACCAGCGTGGCTATGATGGCGCCCAATAGGCTGTTGGCAAAAGCCACCAAAAGCGTTGCCGCGACAAAGTTCAAGGGCGTACTGAATTTGCCCATACGTATCATGCGGAAAACAATGACTGCAGTGGCCATGCCGCACAGCGCAAACGGCAGATGACGCCAAGGAAAACCGTACATGAGCTCGGCGTAGAAATTGGTCATGAACGCTGTAGCGAGGCCATAAGGCCAACCCAGGCAAGCTGCCATGGCAGTGAAAATGCTATCCAGGAACAGGGGAATTTCCGTTAGTACTATCAAATGGTTAAGAGCCAGGTTAATGCCGGGGAAGACCAGAACCGTGGCGAGAAGCCTTAGCCATGTCTTGCGCCAAAAAGCCCTGTGCCTCTGTGTATCGATTAAAAGCATGGCTTTAGTGTAAGCCATGGAATCCCTTGCCAGCAAGCGAAACTAGTAATGCCCCCCCTAAACGCATTGATCTATCGCGTCCTTAATGGCCAAGCGCACATCGTCGGGGCCGTAGCCCAGGGCTTTCATGGAAGGTTCAGGGTCTATGTAGGCATCGCGGTACAGGATATCCGCCAGGTGGCCAAGGGACAGCCCGCCCTCCTTGCCCAGTTTCCTGAGCTTAGATTCCAGGGCCTTACAGCCCAGGGTAAAGACGAATTTCGGCGCATGCACCAGCCTTATCGCGCCGCCCATGCTGGATTGTACCATGGGCAAAAATTCCGACCAGGCCATGTTTATGCCGCCTATGGGCCAGGCTCTGCCTCCTGGCGAGCCTTCAAGCGCGCCGGCCGCGGCCTGCGCCACCTGCTTGACCGTAACCATGGCCGTGCCGCCATGCCTGAGCGGGAAGAATACAACCCGGCCCATATTGCGCAGCATCTCGATGAGAAAAGTCCACAGGGGCTTTCGGCCAGGCATGGTTCCGAATATGTAGGGCAGTTCCAAAACACCCGTGCTGAAATCCGGCCCGTGCATTGCAAGCACCGCCCGCTTTTGTTCCAGCCTACTGCGTATGTACGGATGCCTCTGCCCGAGTTTCAGGCTCGGCCACAGCCCGTCGCAATAGGTAAAGTACGGCCCGCACACCAGGGCTTTGCGTATGCCCGCCCTGCGCGCCAGCGCAAGGACGCGTTCACACTGGATAACGTTTGCCTCATGGAATTTCGGGTATGCAGGCGCGTCCAGCACGGCCCTGTCATCCAGGCCGGCCGCGTAAAACAGCGCATCGTGGCCCCGGAGCAGAGCCAACAGCTCATCGTCCTTCATGGTGAAGATATTGCCAAGCGCGCAGGGTACGGAATCCGGCAATAGCTTTTCCACCGGAAGGGGCGGCAGGGCCACGGTGGATACGGAATGCCCCCTGGCCAGAAGCTCGTTCAGGGTATGCCAGCCAAGAAGCCCGGTACCGCCCACAATGAAAACCTTCATGCAGTATCCTTTTCCATAATCAGCATACGCTTACAGTATTGCACGCGCCAGCGATCGTAGCGGAAAGCCCACAGCGCCCAAGGGGCGCGAGGACTTGGAGCGTAGAGCGCGGCGCCGCGCCCTTATCCTACCTAGGGGTCAGACCCTGTCCAGGCGGCCGGGCTTAAAGCATCTTCACGCGTAGCCCGGGGAAGCGGCCAAAGCCTGCGCCGGCTGTTAGCAGTTCTGCATCAGGACGAATGGCAGAAGCTGCCAAAAGCGCATCGGGTACATCGTTTCCAATGCAGGAGCACAGCTGGCTTAGATGCTTAAAAACACCAAAGGTCATAGCATCGACATCTGCATAAACAGCCGCAGGTTGCTCTTCAATATGAACGATGAATCGCCAGGCTTCCTCGACAGTCGAAGGGGTTTTGAAAATGCGAGGGTTCGTAACTAAGCGCAAAAACGAAGCAGCAACAGATGCCTAGTGTTACGAAGCTTTGGGATAATGGAGCAGAACGTCATGTGCCTTTCGGTACTTCTTGTAGGATGAAGCAAGAAATACTCTGTAAGGAATTAAATCATTACGGTACATTATATTACAACACAATCATCCGAAAGCTTCGTAACACTAGAGAAGCCGTAACACCTATTTATGTACTTTACTTTTGTCCATTTATACTTTATTTTTGTCTAAAAGGAGGCACTATGCTAAACAGGCAATGGACAGCCGCCGAGGCAAAACAGCGTTTCTCGGACTTGCTTGACGCATCAGGTACCGAGCCTCAGCTGATTCTGCGTCACGGAAAACCGGCGGGCGTGCTGGTAAACTGGCAGCTATTTGAGGCCAATAGCCGCGCGTTCAAGCCGGGCTTGGTATCGTACCTAGATGAGCTTGCTGACATCAACCTGCGCGAAGGAGACTTTGAGCTTTTACCCAGAACGAACCGTTTCGACAACTCGCCGGATTTTTCATGAACTCCATTCTTGTCGACACCTGCGTTCTGAGCGAGATAATGCGCCCCCGGCCCGACCCGGCAGTAGCTGCCTGGTTTAGAACCCTGTCCACGGTTTGCCTGAGCGTCATAAGCGTGGAAGAGATTATATCGGGACTGAGGCGCAAAGCCATGTACGAAAAAGAGGCTTGGTTCCACCGCTTTTGCGCAGGCTGTGCCGTGGTTCATCAGGTAGACATGGAGATGGCCATCTGGACCGGCGAAGCTCGCGGCAGATTGGCGGCGGGAGGACGGGTTGCCCACCAGGCAGAAGCCCTTATCGCGGCCACCGCCTGGCGTCACGGCCTTGTTTTGGCAACCCGCAACGTCAGGGACTTTGAGGGCTTCGGTATAGCGCTAATCAACCCGTTTGATGCGTAAGTTTACATCCAGCTCTTTTGCGCTCTGAAATTCTACTATATACTGTGCCTGTCCGCTGTGCCCCAACGTTTTCCGAAGGAGCTTCCGGTGTTCCAAAAGCAAATCATGATGCGGCGCGTGCTCTATGCGCTCATTCCTATCGCGGCCCTGTCTGTCTGGCTGTACGGCCCGCGGGTCCTGTTCATCCTTGCAACGTCGCTTGTTGCCGCTACGCTGACCGAGTTCCTGTTTGAGCGCGCAAAGGGGGGCAAGACCAGCGAAGCCGTGCTGGTTAGCGGTACGCTTTTGGCCCTGTCCATGCCGCCGGCCGCACCCCTGTGGGTGGTAGCCCTTGCGTCTGCCTTTGGCGTGTTTATGGCCAAAGAGGTGTATGGAGGCTTTGGGCGCAACATATTTAACCCGGCCATAGCCGGACGATTATTCGTATACATTTCGTTTGCCGCCCTCATGGGCCAATCGTTTTACCAGCCCGGTTCGTTCGGGCAGGCGGCCGGCAGCCTTTTTGGCCAGCCGGATGCCATCAGCGGGGCCACTCCCCTGGCCATCATGCGCGACGGCGGCTCGGTTCCCATACTGGACCTGCTACTGGGTACCCGTTCCGGTGCCATAGGCGAGTCGAGCATAGTGCTCCTGGCGGCTATCGCCCTGTACCTGGTAGCAACAAAAACAGCCCAGTGGAGGCTTATCGTAAGCACACTGGGTTCTGGCGCTGCGCTGTGCATCATCCTGTGGATGGCCGGCGTGCCCGGAGCCCTGCCTCCGCAAAGCTTACTGGCCGGCAGCTTTGTGTTCGTGGCCGTGCTCATGAGCACCGACCCCGTGTCGGCGCCCAAGAAAAAAGGCGCACAGTGGGCATACGGATCGCTCATCGGAGCTTCGGTCATCGTCATCCGCAGCTTCAGCCTGTTCTCCGAGGGCACCAGTTTCGCCGTGCTCCTTGGCAACAGTTTTGCTAGCATGTTTGACCGCATGGCCAGCCAGAGTGCGCAAAAGCGCAAGGCCAAGACGGAAGCGGCCGCCAAGGAGGCCGGAAAATGAAAAAAGAATCACTTGGCTACGTGGTGATTTTTACCTTCGTGGTATGCGCCCTGTTCGTGTTCGTGCTTGCCGCTGCTAATCAGTTTACCAAAGCCCAGGCTACGGCAAACCGCGAGTTTACCGAGAAAGCCGCCGTGCTGGACGCCCTTGGCATAGCCTGGAACGACAAGGCCCAGGCCGCTTCCATATACGACGCCCAGGTTACTCGCATTGATGGCTCATCACCCCGGGCATACCGGTCCACCATAGACGGCACCGAGTACCTGGCCGTGGAGCAGTCCGGCGCCGGCCTGTGGGGAACCATCACCATAATCCTGGCCGCAACGCCGGACGCTGGCCGCATACGGGGCATACAGCTCATAGCCCAAAACGAGACACCCGGCCTGGGCGGCCGCATCGGGGAGGCTTGGTTTCTGAGTCAGTTCCGCGGGGAAAAGTCCGATGGAGGCGTGCGCGTTGCGACCGGCGCAGAATCCAAGGGCACAGGAGACACCAATCCGGACAACGGCGTCCTGGATGGCGTAAGCGGAGCATCCCGAACCAGTAGCGCCTTCGAAGCTATCGTGAACAATGCCCTAAAGCGGGTGCGCGCAGTTGCCGGAGGTACGTTATGAAAAATTCCAAAACGCTGGCCATCCTAAAAGACAACCTGTGGACCAACAACCCAATCTTCATCCAGATACTGGGCATCTGCTCAACCTTGGCGGTTACCAACAACCTTCGCAACACCGTGGTAATGACCCTGGGCGTTTCCTTTGCTACCGCCCTGGGCAGCATGACGCTATCGGCCATGAAAGACCTCATCCCGCGCAAGGTTCGCATGATCATTCAGGTGCTGGTGCTGTCCTTCTTCGTCATACTTATAGATATATTACTGCGAGCATACCTGCCGGAAGTGTCCAAACAGCTTGGGCCGTACGTTGGGCTTATCATCACCAACTGCATACTCATGGGCCGGGCCGAGGCTTTTGCGCAGGCCAACAAGCCGCTCCTGTCGTTTTGGGACGGTCTTACTAGCGGCCTAGGATACATGGCGGTACTGCTTGCCATAGCCGTGGTGCGCGAACTGTTAGGCTTTGGCACGCTGTTTGGCCTACGCATCATGCCAGAAGGTTTTGTAACATGGACCATCATGATTATGGCCCCAAGCGCGTTTTTCCTGGCCGCGATGGTCATGTGGTGGGCTAAAAACAAACAGGCAGCCAGGGCGGCAAAAGCCAAAGCGCCAACACAAGGAGGCAAGGCATGAGCCTAATCAACCCTATCATGCTGTTGTTCGCGTCCATCTTTACCAGCAACATACTGCTGTCTAACTTTTTAGGCATGTGCTCGTTCATATCC